>JAPHSA010000109.1 GCA_026193235.1 Deltaproteobacteria bacterium
GCATTTCGCGGAAACAATTGTTTGCCATCGTGCTTTGCACCTTGGGGGCGGGTTACATCATCATTCATGGCGATTGGCAAAGACTGCTAGAACTGAAGTTTGTCGTCGGTGACCTGATCATGTTGTTCGCTGTCTGCCTGTATGCTTTGTACACCGTCCTGCTTCGCAAGCGGCCCAATATTCATCCGCTGAGCTTTCTGACCAGCACCTTTGCTGTTGGCGTCATTCTGCTACTACCACTCTACCTTTGGGAAAGCCAAAAGGTTCCGGCCCTCGTACTCAGCCAGCCGGTCGTACTCAGCCTGCTTTATGTGGCTGTTTGCCCCTCGATTCTGGCTTATCTGTGCTGGAATCGCGGTATTCTTGAAATCGGCGCCAACCGGGCCGGCCTGTACATCAACCTGATCCCACTTTTTGCCGCGCTGCTGGCGGTGCTCTTTCTTGGTGAGGGCTTTCAAAACTATCATCTCACCGGCATCGTGCTTATTTTCACCGGCTTGCTCCTTTTCAATCTGCCGCTAAAGCGCATAGGAGGCTAACCCCTGCAGATGACACTTGAAGGCTGGGGCTGGTCCCCATTTTTTGCCGAACAATTTAAATCCTGGGAAGCCTCAGGCTATGTGCCCGCTAAAGTGATTCGCGGGGAAAAGAATTATTTTCGTGTCTGGTCGGAACAGGGAGAATTGACCGTCCGCTTTGCCGGCAAAATTCGCCATAAGGCTGATGACCGCTCGGACTTTCCTGTGGTTGGCGACTGGGTTGTCGTCGAACCGCAAACGGACCAACGGGGTTTCATCCAGGCATTGCTGAAACGCAAAAGTTCCTTTTCACGCAATCTTCCTGGGCGGCGCAAAGGAAAAGGGCGTGAGCGCCTGGAACAACAGGTGATTGCCGCCAATGTTGATCTGATCTTTATCGTCAGTGGGCTGGATCGTGACTTCAACCTGCGCCGGATCGAACGTTATCTGACGCTGGTGGGCGGCAGTGGCGCTGATGCTGTTATTTTATTGAACAAGACCGATCTTTGCGAAGACCCTGAAAGCTGTAAAACAGCGGTCGAAGAGATTGCCGGGAACAGTCCCGTTCATCTCTGTATGGCTCGTGATTACGCCCAGCTGGAAGTCCTCACTCCCTATCTCAAAGCGGGAAGAACCGTTGCTATGCTCGGTTCTTCTGGAGTAGGAAAATCAACCATTCTCAACGGCCTGCTGGGTGAAGACCGCCAGAAAGTGGCGGCCGTCAGTCAGTCTGACGGCAAAGGGCGGCACACCACCACCCACCGTGAACTTTTCCTCCTCTCCAATGGTGCCATCCTGATGGACAACCCCGGCATGCGCGAACTCCATCTCTGGGGAGAGCAGGAAGATCTGGCGGAATCTTTCAGTGATATTGAAGCCTTAGCAGCAAACTGCAAATTCAACGATTGCCGTCATCTAACCGAACCCGGTTGCGCTGTAGCAGCGGCCGTTGAAACCGGGGATTTGCGCGCGGAACGCCTGGCCAGTTATCATAAGTTATCGGAAGAGTTAGCTAAATTCCGCCCGCGTAATTTTAATCATTCCTGAACTTGATATTTTACAAGCATCATTCATACTTAGGAGCAATTTTCAAAACTCACCCGTTTTTAAAATCATACTAAGGAAAATTTCCATTGCTTTGGGCACGACTCTTCCTCATCGGACTGACCCTCTTTTTGCCACTGCAGCTTCAGGCGGCGGTTGTCAGGATTGGCATTGACAACAATCCGCCCTTGACCTTCGTGAATGCAGAGGGCGAAGCCAATGGTCTGTTTCCCGAATTATTTACCCAGATCGCTAAAAACGATAAATGGACGATCGAATATGTTCCCTGCCAGTGGGATCAGTGCCTGGAACTTCTTTCTCTAGGTGAAATCGATATCCTGCCTGCCATCGCTTATACGCAACAGCGGGCTGAAGAATACAATTTTTCCACGGAGACGGTGGTTATCAGCTGGGGACAGATCTATCGCCGCAGTGATGACAATCTGGACTCTATTCTTGAATTAGAGGGGAAGAGTTGTGCCGTACTGAAAAAAGATGTTTATTACGTTGGCACGCAGGGTTTAAGGCAAATTGCTGAAAACTTCGGGGTAACAATTGATTTTGTCGAAGTCGCCACGAATCAAGAGGCCTTTACTCTCCTGGCTGAGGGTCAGGTCGATGCCGCCATGGTTGGCCGTATCTTCGGCATCCAGAATCGTCAGAAATTCAACCTGCTCCCCACTCCCATCATGATCAAGCCGATCCAGGTTCGGCCGGCTTTTTCGCAGAAGGCTCCAACAGTACTTTTAACCGAATTCGATCGGCGGATCAGCACCTGGAAGCAGTCATCAACTTCAATTTATTACCAACTGTTGGAAAAATGGCTGGGGGAAAAGACGCCGGTAAAACTGTCCAACTGGCTGCGACTGGTAGTGTATTCACTGGCAGGGATTCTGCTTGTTCTATTCACGATCACTCTCTGGACCCGCAAGCAAGTCAAAATTAAAACCCTGCAATTGGCAAACAAAAACCAACTTTTGGAAGCGGAGCTAACAGAAAGACATAAGGTTGAGCTGGCGTTGCTGGAAAGCCAGCAACAATATCGTGTGTTTTTTGAAGAATCACATTCGGTCATGTTGCTAGTTGATCCGGAAACTGCCGGAATTATGGATGCCAATCCGGCTGCCTGTGAGTTTTATAAATACAGCCGTGATCAGTTAAAAAACATGAAAATGTGGCAAATTAATCGCTTGGGAGAAGCCGAACTCCAACAACGACTGGCTAAGGTAAAGCATCAAAAGCATCAGCAGTTTGAATTCGTCCACACCCTGTCCGATGGTCAGAATGTTCCGGTGGAAGTTTACAGAAGCCCGATTCAGGTAAAAGGCCGAACTCTTCTGTACGCCATTGTCCATGACATCAGCAAACGTAAAAAGGCAGAAAAAGCTTTAGCCGAACGCAGCCAGTTCCTACAATCAGTAATTGATGGCGTTTCTGATCCATTAATGGTCATTGGCTTGGATTACCAGATTCTCCAGATGAATCAGGCGGCGCGGATGCAGGCCAATGGTTCGCTTTCCAAAGATGGTATCACCTGCCATGTGTTGTCTCACGCGTCACAGACTCCCTGTGACGGTCAGGACCACCCATGCCCATTTTTGGAAGTCCAGGAAACCGGTCAACCGGTCACGGTTATTCATCAGCACCAAACCGTCCAGGGAGAAAGAACCTTTGAACTCTGTGCCTCACCGCTGCGCGATACTGACGGAGAGCTGTACGCCGTCATTGAAGTTGCTCGAGACATTACCGACCGGCTGCTGATAGAAGAATTGCTGAATGAAAATGAAAAGCGGTTGCACCATATGGCTCACCATGACCCACTAACGAGCTTGCCCAACCGTTTACTCTTCGAAGATCGCCTCAAACAGGCTCTCAGCAAAGCACGCCGGAGTCATCGACAGGTTGCGCTCTTTTTTCTTGATCTGGACAATTTCAAAATGGTCAATGATAACCTGGGGCATGATTTTGGCGATCTGTTGCTTATCGATGTCGCCAGACGCTTGGGCAAAGCGGTCCGCGAAAGTGATACAGTTGCCCGTCTGGGGGGTGATGAATTTCTGGTTTTACTGGAAGAGATCGACTCGGTCGAAATGATTGAAACAATGGCCCAAAGGATTTGTTCTGTTCTGAATCATCAGTTGACCAAAGATCATTATAAGCAGGATATCAGTGCCAGTATCGGCATCAGTATCTATCCTGAAGACGCATCCACCGGTCATCAGTTGATGAAAAATGCCGACCTGGCCATGTACCGTGCAAAAAATATCGGCAAGGCCGGCTATCAGTTTTATTCAGCCCCGCAGGGCCGCTTCCTCTTCGATTAGTTTTCTGCTACAAGCTTCTCTTCTACGCTGCGCAGCTTGTCAGCCATAGTCTGCTCGCGATCAACGCGGGTGCCCAATTTGATTGTCGTGCTGATCCGGGGCGCTCCGGCCGCATGAATTTCCTCGTGACAACGGCGGATGGCCTGAAAAACCTGATCGTACTCACCCTCGATATTGGTGCCATAAGCGTGCAAACGGATTTTCAGACCAGCGGCTTCAAGAATCTGCTGACAGAGGGCGACATATTTTGAGACGGATACCCCGACGCCCAATGGGACAACACAAAGATCGACGATAACGTTCATAAAGCACTCCTTTAAAAGTTTGTGGATGGCTGCCGAGTATAGCCCGTCTCCCCCGTGAAGCCAACCCGGAGACATCCCGCAAAAATAGGAAAAATCGGAAACAGGGGACGATACCAATAGCTGTTTTATAATATATCTGTTATAAATAGTCGTTCTACGCTTAATAAGCAGGCTGTGGCGACAGTCACTGAAAACAACTTTCAAAATCAGAGAGAAGAGGTAAAAATGCAGGATTGGGGACAAGGCCCTTCCGGGGAAGACCTGGAAAAAAAGGTCATTGAAATCGCTAATCAAGTTAAAAACAAGCTCAAGTTCGACCCGAAGAAAAGTTTTCTACCAATTTTGATTGTCATTGCAATCGTCGCTGCGATCATCGGTGGCGCCAGCAGTATGTACAAAGTGGATACTGAAGAAACCGGCGTGGTTTTGCGGTTCGGAAAATTCACCAAATTTTCCAAACCCGGTTTGCACTTCAAAATACCCTTTGGGGTTGAACAGGTCTATCTGGTTCCAACCGGACGGGTATTGAAGGAAGAGTTTGGCTACCGCACCGTAACACCGGGGGTAAAAACAGTTTATAGTAAGAAAGGTTTTGACGAAGAGTCTCTCACCTTGACCGGAGATTTAAACGTCAGTGATGTTGAGTGGATTGTTCAGTTCCAGGTGTCTGACCCGTTCAAATATATTTTCAAAATTAAAGATCCGGTAGGGACAATCCGCGACATCGCTGAGGCGATGGTGCGTAAAACGATTGGCAATGCGGATGTGACCCAGGTTCTGACAACTGACCGGGCCGCCTTGGCTGATCAGATACAACAATCACTACAGGCAACTTTGAAACAGTATGACATCGGGGTACGGATCGTGACGGTCAAGTTTCAGGATGTCAATCCCCCCGAAGCCGTCAAGGATGCCTTTAACGAAGTTAACGAAGCGGAACAACAAAAAGAGAGTCTGATCTTCCAGGCCCGCGAACAGTATAACCGCGAAGTTCCGAAAGCCCGGGGTGAAGCGAAACGGGCACTCCAGGAAGCACAAGGTTATGCGGTCGAGCGCATCAATAAGGCCCGCGGTGAAACTAACCGTTTTGTCGCTTTGCTGGCCGAATACAAAAAAGCTCCTCTCGTCACCCGCAGACGGATTCATATTGAAACGATGGAAGAAGTGCTGCCGAATCTTGAAGAAACCTACATCATGGATGAGATAAACGGTGGATTATTGCCATTGCTCCCGTTACGTAAGACCATGGAAGGAGCAGTCAAATGAAAAACGGATTGATTATTATTGTCGTTGTTGTTGCTATCCTGATTGCTCAGGGTGGTTTTTATGTTGTTAATGAAGCAGAGCAAGCCATCGTGACCCAATTTGGTAAACCTGTTGGTGAGGTCTCTTATCCCGGCCTGCATTTCAAACTACCCTTTATCCAGGATGTGACCCGCTTTGAAAAACGGATTCTCAAATGGGATGGCGATCCGAACCAGATCCCAACTAAAGACAAAAAGTTCATCTGGGTTGATACCACCGCTCGATGGAAAATTACCGATCCACTGCTGTTTCTTAAAACCGTGGCTTCCGAACGTGGCGCGCTAAGTCGTCTTGATGACATAATTGATTCAGTTGTTCGAGATGCTGTTTCCGGTCACTTGCTGGTCGAACTTGTCCGTGGCGGTGATTATAAAGTTACTGGGACAGAACGTTTTGAAGTTGATGGTGTTCAGATTCTTCCTGAGGATATGATTGGCCGTGAAGAGATTCTTAGCGGCATTCTGCTTGAGGCGAGTTCCAGCACTCCAGAATATGGAATCGAATTGATTGACGTGCAGTTCAAACGCCTCAACTACGTCGAACAGGTTCGCGTTCGCGTTTATGAGCGGATGATTAATGAGCGGAAGAAAGTTGCCGCCCAGTATCGTTCCGAGGGGGAAGGGGAAAAACTGGAAATCCTTGGAACTATGCAACGTGAGCTGAAAGAAATCAGTTCTGATGCCTATCGGAAAACCTTGGAATTTCGTGGCGCTGCCGATGCTGAAGCTGCTGCCATCTATGCTGAAGCCTACAACCAGGACAAGGAATTTTACACTTTCCTGCGCACCATGGAATCGTACAAAAAAACCATCAACAAGAATGGGAAACTGGTCATTTCCACCGATTCCGATTATTACAAGTACTTGAAATCTTCTGAATAGTCTTTTTCCAGGTAACAACGTTGAATATTCAAGCGGATCCTTTTGGTTAAGGATCCGCTTTTTTTGTGAAATTTTTTGTAGAAATTATCTCGCGGCTTTAAGCTTGGCGACATGCAGGACCTGATAGCTTGGACCCCTTGAATTCAGGGTGCTTTTGTAAAGCGTAAGTGCGGCAACGGTAAAAACTTCATTCAGCTCTACAGTTTCTAGTTGTTGCTTAAGCCGTGGAAGGTTGTGCGCCCCTTTGAAACGCGCCAGGGTAATATGGGCTTTAAAGCGCCCTTCTTTGGCAAAGCCCAGGTCCGCTAAACGCTCTTCCAGTTCAGCAGCCAAGGCTTGCAGGAACCGCTGCTGAACCGTCTCAACAAAAAGAACACGCGGCTTTCCGCGCGGGGGAAAGCAACCGAAGCCAGCTGTTTTCACGGTGAAGCGGTTATGGCTTTGGCCGAGTTTTTCCAGGACAGAAATAATTGCTGGAAGCTCTTCTTCCGTCACTTCACCAAGAAATTTCAAGGTGATATGCAGATTGGCCGGGTCGACCCATTTAGCCTCCACCTGGCTGGTGGACAAACTGGCAGCAAGAGTCCCCAGCTGTTTTTTCAGCGTTCCCGGAAGCTCAACGGCGATAAAAGTGCGCATGAACTTTTCACCTGAGGACATGTTTCATGGCCCGGATAACCTGATCAACCTTTTTGCGGGTAATCCAGTGGTGCATGACCACACGGAATTTTCGCTCGAACCCCGGATATGGCCGTAGCAGGATATTGTGCTGTCGCATTTTCGCAGAAAAATCTGCCGGGCTGAGCTTTGCCGAATCGGTCAAAGTGAAAAAGACAAAGCTGGTATGTTGGCTCAAAATATCGATATCTGGAACCGTTTTGAGTTGCTCCAAAAAATACGCCGCGTTCTGATGATCATCCGCAAGGCGTTGACTCATCTTGTGCAGGGCGATCAGTCCCGCGGCACCTAGAACTCCGGCCTGACGCATCCCGCCCCCCAGCAGTTTGCGGGCGCGACGAGCCTCGGCAATAAATTCCCTGTTGCCGACCAATATCGACCCCACAGGTGCTCCCAACCCTTTAGAAAGACAAAAGGTCATACTGTCTGCACCGTTGATGATCACTGCGGGGGACACACCAAGATAGGTCGCAGCATTAAAAATTCTTGCCCCGTCAATATGCAGTTTCAGCTGATGCCGATGGGCCAGGTCCGCCACTTGCTGTGTATATTCAGGACTCAATGGCACCCCACCGACTGTCCCCTGGGTATTTTCGATGGCAATAACTTTTGTTCGCGGGAAATGGCTGTCATCCCCCCGAATAGCCCTTTCAATATCATCCAGCTTGAGGGTGCCGTCCTGTTGAACAGAAAGGGTGTGCGGCATAATTCCGCCAACGGCTGACATGCCCCCCTGCTCGTAAACAAAGATATGGGCCTTGTCTCCGAGAATCACTTCGCTGCCTCGCGGAGCATGGGTGATCAAGGCAATCAAATTGCCCTGAGTGCCGCTGGTGACGAACAAACCGGCCTCCATACCGAACATTGCCGCGGCATCGGCCTCGAGCTGATTGATCGTCGGATCTTCCCCGTAGACATCGTCACCAACAACGGCTTTGGCCATCGCCTCGCGCATTTCTGCGGTCGGCTGGGTTACGGTATCACTGCGTAAATCGATTACATCCATCATCAAATATCCTCGCGTTTTCTACTGATGAAAAATCATCAAAATTCAAGGTCCTGGTCGACACTAGAAAATGACTTTAGTTGTTGTCAACCATTCAGTCAGTAATCAATGTGATTGCTGCCCAGAAATTTGCGCAAACCACAGAATCAGGCTATGCTCGCCGCATGCCGGAATTTATTGTTCAAAATCAGGATGCCGACCTTTCTATAGCGGAGTTTCTCCGTCTGCGGATCCCAGCCGCTCCGGAAGCCTACCTGCGGCAATTGATCAAGAAAAAGAAAGTCCGTAGCGCGCTTGGCCCACTCACAGCTCAGACAAAATTAACCGGTGGAGAGGTAATTCAACTACCTGAAAGCGCACGCCTGTTAGAGCTGCTCAGCAGCCCGGAGAAAGATCCGGCCTCGGGTCCAAAAACCCATGTGCTCTATGAAACGCGTGAAATTCTGATTGTCTACAAACCTGCCGGCCTGGCTATCCACAGTAGCCAGGGGCATGAAAGAGACAACCTCACCCATCAGGTTCAGCAGTTTTCAAAAACCCGCGGCGAGCAATTCCAGCTGTCGCCCATTCAGCGGCTTGATCTGGAAACTTCGGGGCCGGTGCTGTTTGGCAAGGGTAAAAAAAGCTGTTCTGAACTCGGCAAACTGTTTATGAACGGCGAGGTAAAAAAAATCTATCTGGCGCTGGTTGAGGGGAAAGTTCAGGGGCGGGGGACGCTTATAAGTGACATCCCTGCGAAGGGGAAAATAAAAACCGCTGAAACTGCTTACGAGACGCTGGCAAGCAACCAGTCGGCCTCATTATTAGAGATTCAACTGCGCACCGGCCGGCAACACCAGATCCGCCGCCAGTTAGCCGATGCTGGCCACCCCCTGTTTGGCGATCGACGCTATCACGGCCCCTGCCCGCACAAACTTTTCCGCCTGTTCCTTCATTGCCGCAACCTGTCGTTTATCGATCCCTTCACGCACCAGCAAATCGATATCAACTGTCCCCTGCCTGAAGCACTGACAAAATTTCTGAAACTGATTGAGATACAAAACTGAAAATCCTCAACAGTTGGTTCGGCTTCCAGTTACTGGACCTTTGATCGGTGATAAAGCCCGCGACTTTTCCACAGCGTGTCCCCGGAATAGATTCCCAGACCAATCCAGATAAACAAAAAGCTGATCAGATGGCTGGAAGAAAACTCTTCGCCATAGAGTCCAACAGCCAGCACAAAATGAAGGCTGGGGGTGATGTACTGAAGAAAACCTAGCGTCGCTAAGCGTAAACGCCGGGCGGCGCCGATGAAAAGGAGTAGTGGGATGGCAGTCACCAATCCCGACAGCGGTAACAATAGATTGAGTTGCAGTGACCCCGCCAGAAACGCCCCCTGCTGCTGCGAGGACAGGAAAATGAGGTAGCCCAGAGAAATGGGGGCAAGCAGGGCGGTCTCCACGGTCAAGCCGAGCATGGCGTCAACCTTCGCCAATTTGCGCAAAAGCCCATAGAGACCAAAGGAACTCGCCAGCACCAGGGCAATCCAGGGGAACTGGCCCTGGTAAAAGGTCAGGTTGAGCACCCCGAGAAAGGCACAGAGAACGCTGATCTTTTGCCAGAAGCTCAGCCGCTCCTGTAAAAACACAAATCCAAGCAGCACACTGATGAGTGGCGTTATGAAATAGCCCAGACTTGACTGCAGGACTTCCCCCCGCTGGATGGCATAGAGAAAAACCAGCCAGTTTGTGGCAATCAGCAGTGTCGATCCACATAAAGTCAACAATAGCAAACGGTTACGCAAAATACTGAGCAGGTTGCCCATTTGTTTACGGAGGACAACCAGTATGAAAAGGAAAACCGCCGACCAGAAAATCCGGTGGCTGACGATCTCTAAAGGAGTTGCGCCCTCCAGAGCTTTGAAAAAGATCGGAAAGGAGCCCCAGATAAAATAGGCTGCCAGGCCATAGAGAACCCCTTTTTGAGCTGATTTGGTTGCATGATCATCAACATTTGACGTGGCCAAGGAAGAATGAGGTTCACTAGTTTTCATCGGAGGAATGTGCGCCAGATCGTAAGAATTGGCAAGTTAATCTGAAAACTTGCCGCTTGAGCCGGGCCTGGTGGTTTATCTTATCCAATAACAGCACGGGAGCTGAGCCGATAACGATTGCCGGGGTGAACCAGTCGGGCGCAGCTGATTAAAAGACCGGAGGACCAGGTTCGTCGATTGACTAAGAGACAGGGTTCGGTTGCTGATATTTTGAGTAACTGTTGTTCCAGCCGATTGGGCAGGACTGCTTAGATGACATGCTCTATTTCGCAGAGCGGAAACAGTTGACTGAGATATTCGTTGGGTGTGATGACAGAGAAATCCTGCTTCAAATATTCGGGCACAATGGCCGCGTTGACATAACGGTCGGCCAGCTGAAGGGACTGCCATTTTCCTTGTGGACAATGAGCGAATGGAAGGCCCGCTCCCCGACCAAAATCCCCAGTCGGGAAGAAAGGGTCTCATCGGCAACGACTTCACTCAGCTGATTCAGTTCGCTACTGTAGACATTATGTCGTTCGCGGATTTCATCAGCGATGTTACGGACCTCAATCAGGGGTAACTCTGCCTGGATGTTGATGTCAAAAGCCCCTAACCCCTGATGGCGCACCAGCATGCCCGCAGCAACCAGCTCCTTAATCGCCCGGTTTGCCATCATGCGACTGACACCAAATTACGTCGCTAATTCATTTTCTGCCGGAATACGGCTGCCGGCCGGGTAGGTTCGGTTGCCTATCTGTTCACTAATAAAGTCCTTGATGATCTGGTAGCGGGGTTTTTCGCGAAGTTGTCCTGCATACTGCTTTCCCTGAGCGCTAGCGCTGCCAAAGACAACAGATATAATTTGAGCTGTATGAAAAA
>JAPHSA010000117.1 GCA_026193235.1 Deltaproteobacteria bacterium
CAAGAACATAGCCGCGGCGTTTGTATTCATTATCGCTAATTTTGACCCGTCCATAAGAACCGCGCTTACCATCATCGTCGTAACCTCGGCCATCATATTTTTTACCGGAAGCAGCCAACAACGATCCCATTGATATCAGGAAAACTAATATAACCAACAGACAACACAGCCCAGTTTTTTTCATCAACATAGTCAATCCCCTGTCATGCTAAGCGGATAAATCTCAGCGCACGCTGTAATCGCGACCCTCTAGGCAGGCTTTCATAGCACGCCGATAATTATCTGCCTTGCGTTCAATGGCAGCTGTTCTGCTGGCCGCTTCACGATTGTAACGCTCCTGAACGCTGGCGGTCTGTTGCTGCCGTGTGCTATCGGAGCTGGCACCGATCAGTGCACCAGCAACCGCTCCAACAACAGCGCCTTGGCCACTGTGATGCGGTGAGCCAATGACAGCGCCAACCAACGCTCCTGTCACAGTTCCAACAACCGTATCATGCCCTTCGGCTGGGATCGGCTCAACGACAACGCGTTGATGCGGTGCCAGCTGCGGACTACTTGGATCGAAACCACTCTGCTGAACAGCCCAGAGATAACACTCGTAGCGATCGCGGTCCTGCTGTGTCGGACTCTGCCCATGGTTAGGATAAAAATAGATCTCCGTTGAAAGCTGTTGTTCAACGGGCTCAAAAACTTGTACTTGTTGGTGCGAAACCGGCGACGCACAGGAGGTCATCAACAAAGCAGAGAGCAACCATAAACCCAGTAAAGAATTTTTGAGCCTGTCTGGAAGAATTTTAATGTTGCGTTGCATAAGCACCTCGATTTTGCTCGCGAAAAATGATCCCTGTTTCATAAACGCTAATAGAGCCGTTCAGGTTGACATTAATAATTATATCACTCTAAAAGCTTGACGCTGAAGAGCTGTGGAAATTTTCTTGGTGTGAGAAGAACAGGGGGAAACGTCGTCAAAAGCATCATAGCCAGGTTCGACGCTCCTGCAAGGTTGAAGTGTTATCTATTCACCATCCTAATGGATAAATTTGTTCTCAGAAAAGCAGAACCGGGCATTTGACGTTATGCAGAACATAATTTGCCACTGAACCAAAGAGAACGTCGCGGATTTCCCCACCACCGGCTTTGCGGCCAATCACCAGCAACTGAAACCCCTCTTCATTGGCAATCTGTGGAATCACTCGCCGCGGAGCACCAAATTCCAGTCGCAACTCCACGGCAAAACCTGCATCACGGAGCTTTCCTGCTATCTTTTCCAGCCGCTGTCGAGCTGCTTTTTCGGCATTTTCCCGAACCATATCCACTTGAAAATCTGGAATCATGCGATAGGCAAGTTGATCATTGATGACATGCAGAAGGACCAGTTTTTGAGGGAATCGTTCGCGGTAAATAATAATATCTTCAATCGTCTGTTGGGTCGTGGGGGAATCATTCACCGGTATCAGAATTTTTGGATTCATAGACTCACTCCTTAATCAGGGGACGAGATAACAATCAGCCCGTACTTAGCTTTATAATATCAGCTTTCTGCCGCACAGTTTTTTACATCAACAAAAACTTCGATACGTTCTTTTCCCTGCCCGATATTTCTCCGTTTCAGAGACATGACTCCCACTTCACTTGTCCGCTTTAGATGGGTTCCACCGCAGGAAACCCGGGCAAAACCTGAAATCTCCCAATAGCGCCGTTGGGTCCTTTCATCGGCAAAGGCACTGATAATCTGATGATCTTCTGCCACCAACTTCTGTGCTTCTGGCAGCAGAATCGGGAAATAGCTTGCAATATTTTGTGGCCAGAGAAAATCGAGCCGCGCTTTTTTCTCTGCAATATGAGCCCCGATTTTTTCCACACCTTTCAAGTGCCGATAAACCAGTTCAAGGATCAGTTCTGCAGCAAAGTGGAGACGCATCAGTTGATAGCGCCGCTGCCAATCGATTTCAACTGTTACGGCGTTTCCTGCAACCAGACCATGTCCGGAAGACAAGAGATACTCGATATCGATCCCATTCTTCCGTGCCTCGAGAACCTGATGACCACCGATCGTTCCAGAATCACTCTCCTGGCCGCCGGAAAACGCATAGAAAATTGTCTCCTGTAGTTTGACGAAATTATCGGCGGTGACAGTCACAACCGTTTCCAGGTTTTTTTGATAAGGATGATCCCAAAACAGTTTCTTTGTCATCAATGAGATCCACCAGATGAGATAAGAGAGTTATTGTGGCTTTCCCCGCCTACGAACCGTACACCAAGCGTGGCAGCAATAACACCAGATCCGGCCAGAAGGTCAGCACCATAAGAATTGCAATCTGAATCAATAAAAAGGGCAGAACAGCTTTTGAAACATAAACCAGATCGCGGTTAACCGTGGCTCCGGTAATATACAAACTGACCCCCAGTGGCGGAGTACAGTAGCCAATCCCCAGATTGATGGTCATCAGCAGGCCAAAGTGCATGGTGTCGATGCCAAACTTACTGAGCAACGGGAGAAAAATCGGCGTCAGGATCAGAGTCGCAGAAATAATATCCATGAACATACCGATGATCAGCAGCAGAATATTAACCGCTAACAGAAATACCCAGGGGGAAGAGATGCTGCTGACAACCACTGTGGCAATTTTATTGGGGATCTGCTCAAAGGTCAGATACTCACCAAAGACCGAAGCGCCGGCAACGATTACAAGCAGCGTTGCCGAAGTTACCGCCGACGAAACAACCACCCGTTTGACATCCATCAGTTTCATGTCGCGATGGATGCAGATTTCAACAAAAAAGGCATAAAAACAAGCGACAACTGCGGCTTCATTAGCGGTAAACATTCCGGAATAGATGCCACCAAAAATCAGCACAGGCAGGAAAAGGGCCCAGATGCTTTCACGAATAACGCTCAATGCTTCTTGCAAACTTGGTCGTCTGGTTGTTTTCAAGCCTTTTCTTTTACAGACAAAATAGGCGTACAGACTCATAGCAATCATAATTATGACACCGGGAATAAACCCGGTGAGAAACAGCGCCTCCAGGGGGTCATTGCTGACCATGGCATAGAGGATCATCGCGATTGAGGGGGGAATGATCACACCAAGAATCGGGGCGGTGGTCATAATGCCAACCGAGAATTGTTCATCATAATCATTCTCGATCAGCGCCGGAATCATAAAGCCGCCAATCGCGACCACGGTGGCAACTGTCGATCCGGAGATGGCCCCAAAAAAACCACAGGCCAGAACTCCAGCCATGGCCAGCCCGCCCGGCAGAAAACCAACCAGAACATTCGCTGTTTTGATCAGTTTTTCAACAATGCTGCCGGTGGTCATGATGTTTCCACAGAGGACAAAGAACATCACCACAACCAAAGCAAACTTGTCCATACTGCGATAGAGCACTTCAATGACAATCTGTGGGTCAATGCCAAGCAGGTAAACCAGCCCGAAGGTTCCGGTAAAAAACAGTGCCATGAACACCGGAACGGTTCCGGCAAGACAACCAAGCAGCAGGGCAAGAATGAGCAGGTAACTGGTGTCCATCGCCTAGTTGTCTCCTGTCACATCTTGTTTGCCGCGCCAGTCCTCAACCATGACAATCAGCGTGCGCAAAAACATCATCAGTCCCATGATTGGAAGGATCGCGTAAAAATACCATTCCGGAATCTGCAGGGTCGTGGTCTTGGCGTATTCGTCCTGAAATACCATGGTCGTCATCTGCCAACCGAGAGACATCATCAGCGTTGAAAAAAACAGGACAGCCAGATGAGAAAACAGTGTCAGTGAGCGTTTCAGCACCGGGAATATCTGTGGCAGAGCATCAATGCGGATCAGGGAACGGCTGCGAACAGCTGCAACACAGCCGATATAGGTCGAAAAGTAGATAACTTTACGGACAACCTCATCTGACCAGTAGAGGCTGACATTATCAGTGGCCTTGCGCAGGATAACGTTGGCCATTGCCGTCAACAAGGCCACACAAACAGCAACAAAAAGCGACCACTCTTCAATGAAGAAAAAGCCGCGATCGATCATTTTAAAGGTTTTTTTCAGCATGATCTTTCTTTCAGTCAGAAAATATAAAGGGCCGGGGAAGGTTGGTTCCCCGGCCCCATAAAAACTGACCGATTATACAGATTCTTCAGTTAACTGCCAAGTTTTGCCCGCACCTTGGCGAGATAATCAGGGCCAATTTTCTCACCCCATTTTTTCAGCACTGGCTCTGCCTGCTTTTTCAACGCAGTTATCTCGTCAGCAGACAACTGATAAAATTGAACACCGGCCTCTTTGGCTTTGGCCACCTGTGCGTCATGCTGCTTCCGCGTTGCGGTTCTGGTCGCAGCACTCTCTTCTGCAATCACAGCCAAAAATGTTGTCCGCAAATCAGCAGGCAACTTATCCAGCCAACGCTTGTTGATCAAATGCACAAACAGCCCCTGCGCATAGTTCAGTTCAGTGAATGATTTAGCGATGGTAAACTTTTTGGTGATATTGCAAACGATGGCGGTATGGTCGAGGCCGGTGATTACGCCAGTCTGTAAGGCTTGCGGCACATCTGGCCAAGGCATAACCGTAAATTTCAAACCCCAGGCCTTATAGGAGTCAGTATTGACTGGTGCCTCGGCAATGCGGAAATTGACCCCCTTCGCATCGGCAAGAGTGGCAACCGGCGTGGTTGTCGCCCAGCCGTAAGGGCCGTAGCCGGTAAAATCAGCGACGTAAATCCCGTTGGACATGGCGCTTTCGGAAAAAGGCTGCCAGATTTCCGGGTCATTCCGAAAGGTATCTAGCTTATCAAAGGTATCAACAACGTAGGGCAGGTTGACAATACCAAGGCGATCAGCAACATTCGCCGCCGCAACGGAAGAACTCAGCATCCCTTGAACCGCGCCTAACTTGAGCTTACTGATAACATCCTTTTCACCGCCCAACTGGGCTAAGGGGCGATAATCTACATAGATCTGACCCTTAGTCTGTTCCCAAACTTTGTCTCTGATCCGGTATCCAGCGGCAACACCTTCAATAACCGGATGGGAGATATTGGACAAAATATAGGTGTACTTTGCCCCGCTCGGATCAAACTTGGGTTGCCAGGCTGCCAGTGGATCCTTTTTGTCTGCAGCCAAAGCCACCACCGGGAAACTCAAACCTAACATCAACAGTAAAGCCAGAAATTTTTTCATCTGAAACCTCCAAGAAATAAGTGAAATTACAAACGCCGTTTGGTTATCGCAAATAAAAGTTAATTAACAGTAAAATCAATTACTTAGATGCCAACCATAGCTTTATTCTAGAACTTTGGTCAAGCGTTTTTATCTACGCATAAACTAACAACGGCCGGGACAAATAAGGACCCGACCGTTGCCAGCTTTTAATTTCCCTTTTTCTAAAACCTTTACCTGAGCAGGTTTCGCACCTGATTCAGATATTCGAGGCCAATTTTCTCGCCCCATTTCTGAACAACCGGTTCAGCCAGCTCAACCAGCTTTGCTGTATCCGCCTTTGAAAGCTCATGAAAACTTACCCCTGCTGCCTTAGCCGATTCAATCTCGCGCTGCTGTTGCTGTTCTGTCAGTGACCTGGCCTGGGCACTTTCTTCAGCGATGACATTAAGTAAAAGCTGACGTAAATCCGCCGGCAAGCTTTTTAACCAGCGTTCATTTATCAGGTGAATATAGAGCCCTTGAGCATAATCAATCCGGGTAAAGTTTTTGGCCACAGTAAATTTTTTAGAGATATTGCAGACAATCGGCGTATGGTCCAAGCCGCTGATCACCCCCGTCTGTAGCGCCTGAGGAACGTCCGGCCAAGGCATCACGGTAAACTGCATTCCCCAAGCCTTATAGAGATCGACATTGACAGGGGCCTGGGCAATTCTAAAGGTTATTTCTTTGGCCTCGGCTAAAGTCATGACCGGTGTACGCGTTGCCCAACCGTAACTTCCATAACCGGTAAAATCGACAACTCTGATGCCACTTTTCAGTGCTTCTGCACCGTAACCATCAAATAAGTCCTGATTGTTGCGAAATTGCTCAAGCCGTTCAAAACTTCCCATCAAAAAAGGCAGGTTCACCAAACCCAGCCGCGGAGAAATATTTGGGGCGGCAACCGAAGAGCTCAACATCCCCTGAACTGCCCCCATTTTTAATTTTCCCAGAACATCCTTTTCTCCGCCTAATTGAGACAGCGGACGATAGTCAACATAAAGCCTGCCATTGGACTCCCGCCAGACACGATCACGAATCCGATAGCCCACAGTGACGCCCTCTATCGCCGGATGACCAACGCAGGAGAGCAGGTAGGTATATTCAGAGCTACTCGGATCAAATTTTGGTTGCCAGTCGGCCAAAGGATCGGCAGAAAAAGCAAGAACGGGACAAATTAAAACCACCCAGATGCAAAAAATGAATCGCCGCATGTGTTTCCTCCTCAATAGTGAAATAAAAAGTTGGCACAGTAAACCACAATCCCTTTTTTCACACAATATCTCATTAAGCGAAAACCCTGGGAAAGTCCTTTAAAAACAGCCCACTTGATAATATTCGAAAAACCGTATATATTACTTCAAAACTTTATATCTAGGAGCTCATCATGACCGTAAACCGTTACCTGCGTTTGCTTGCCGGGTTTGTTGTTATTCTCAGCGTTGTTCTGTCCCAGATACATTCTCCCTATTGGCTCTATTTTACCGCTTTCGTTGGCCTGAACCTGCTGCAAAGCGCTTTCACAAACTGGTGTCCAATGATGACGATTCTAAGAAAACTGGGGATCCGGGAAGGCTGAACCGACTTTTTCACAAATTGAACAGTGTCAAGAGTGAATAAACAGCTCCCGGCATTTAGTTTAGCTGCTGAATTGGCTTCTGCTCTTTTACCAAGGCCTCCTCTGGTGTATGCTCATAAAAAGCTTGATGCAATATATTCCAAGGAGCTAACACCTATGCAGCGAATTTTTATCGTCCTGTTATTTTTTTGCAGCTTAATCCCTTTCAACGCTGGCGCCACACAACAACAGAATCAGATCGCTGCGGTCTCTTCAGCGTTAGCCATGCATTATCCAAAAATTATATTCCAACAAATCAATGCGACACCGGTCGCCGGCATCTATGAAGTGGTGGTAGAAAATGGTGAGATTATTTATTTTGCGCCGGCCACCGGACACATATTGGTCGGCGAGCTCTGGTCTGCAGATGCCCGCAACCTGACCCGTGACAGCAAAGATCGTTTGCTTTCCGCCAAGCTGGGGCTGTTCCCCCTCGATAAAGCAATAAAAATTGGTGACGGTCCGAATCAGGTGATCGAAGTTACTGATCCGGACTGTCCTTTCTGTCGCCAGAGTTCAGAATTTTTCGCCGCCCGGGAAGACACCACCCGCTATGTTTTCCTTTTCCCACTTGATCGAATCCACCCCCAGGCTGCCGCCAAGGCACGCTATATCCTCTCGGCTGAAGACCCTGAATTAGCCTATGAAGAAGTTTTCTCCGGCATGTATGACAACCAGCCTCTGCCAGACGTCAAAGACAATGGCTTGTTGGAAATCCATCGGCAAGTTGCCGCACAAATTGGCATAAATGGCACTCCGCGTTTCTGGATCAACGGTCAACACATTGCCGGCTATAATCCTCAACAATTTGAAAAGCTATTGAACAAGACATCAGAATGACCCAATCCCACAATGGACATCGCCCTGAGTTACTGGCTCCCGCGGGCAGTCTGGAAGCTTTTTTTGCCGCCCTTGATGCTGGTGCCGATGCCATTTATACGGGCCTGAAGGACTTTTCTGCCCGGGCCAAGGCTAAAAACTTCAGCCTTGGAGAAATTGAAAAAATGACCTGGCATCTCCAGGCGCAGGGGAAAAAACTCTACATCACCCTTAACACTCTGGTGAAAGAATCTGAACTGCCGCTGCTGATCAATACTCTGGCGGAGCTGGAACAGATTGGTGTCGATGGCGTAATTCTGCAGGATCTCGCGGTCTGGAAACTGGCAAAGGATCACTTCCCCGGTCTGGAGCTTCACGCCTCAACCCAGATGACCATACACAATGCTGCCGGCGTTAAAATGCTTGAGCGTATGGGCTTCACCCGCGGCGTTCTTGCCCGTGAATTGACGCTGGCAGAAATCACCGAGATTCGGCAACAAACCTCTCTGGAACTGGAACATTTTATTCATGGTGCGCTCTGCTTCTCCTTTAGTGGTCAGTGCTATTTTTCATCCTTCCTCAGTGGTAAAAGTGGAAATCGCGGTCGCTGTGCTCAGCCTTGCCGACGCAATCATCGCTATCGCCAGACTGAAGGCTATTATTTTTCTCCGAACGATCTGTCAGCCATAGATCTAATTCCGGAATTGGAAAAAGCCGGGATCTGCAGCCTTAAAATTGAAGGGCGCATGAAAAGCGCCGAATATGTCCACAAGGTGGTCAAGGCCTATCGTCAAGTTCTTGATGCCAAAGAGAATGAACGGCGGATGGTCGTAAAAGAAGCAAAACTGCTGCTGAAGGAAAGTTTTGGCCGCCAACCAACGCAAGGATTTTTATCTGGTGGGCAGCCGAGCGATATGGCGCTCCCATCGATCAAAGGTGCGACAGGTCGCTACCTGGGAGAGATAACTCGGGTCCGCGGTGGCGAAATCAGCTTCAAAACCAGGGACGCGCTGCATATCGGTGACCGGATTCGCGTTCAGCCTGCAGAGGACAAGAGCGGCACAGCTTTCACCATCCAACAGTTGATGCAGGGTGAACGCACCCTCAGCAGGGTCCCTTCAGGTAGCTTTGCTACGGTTCCTTCAACCTTTCACAATCAATTCAAGATCGGCGATGGCGTTTTTAAGGTCTCTTCCAAGAGCGCCTTTTCCATGAGTGATGCTGCCGGCCGCCGTAAGTTAAGCAACGTCCGTCCTGCTCCGGAAAAGGTTGACCTGATCATCGCTGCCACCCCGGATAAATTGACGATTAACGCAACCATTGGTGCGCTAAAAAAACAGTTTGACTACCCTATCGACAGCTTTCCCGCAGAACAAAATGCCTTAAATGAAAAAATCCTCCGCCAGACATTTGCCGTCACCGCGGAAGAACCCTTTTCCCTGGGACATCTGAGCTCTGGTGAATTGCCCCGAATCGTCATTCCACAAAAACAGCTGAAACAGATTCGGCGTGAACTCTACAAAGAGCTGAATTGCGGCCAACAACCACAAAAACAACAACTCAAAAGAGATCATCAGCAACAGGCCCACCAGGCACTATTACCAGAAGGCAACGCCACGTCACGCAGACGGCAGACCCGCATTCTCCTGCGCGATTCGCGGGATCAACGTATTTTGCAAGACCACTCAGTTGACGCTATTCTTGTGCCGCTGACCGGTCAAAACCTGCAGCACGCAAACCGGTTAGTGCGGCGCTCACGACAATTGATCTGGGATATCCCTTTTGTTATTTTTGACAAGGATTGGAGCGATACACGTAATGCTGTTCGCCAACTGGTCCAGGCGGGTTTCACCCATTTTCGCCTGAATAACCTGGGCCACTTCCCCCTGTTTGATAAGTTGGAAGGATTGATTCTCCACAGCAGTTTTCGCCTGTTCGCCCTCAACAGTCAGGCCATTGTCGCACTCGCTGAACTTGGGGTTCAGGAAGCGGAGCTCTATATTGAAGATGATCGCCGCAACCTGATCGAGATTCTCCATCATCAGCTTCCCATTCCGACGGCGATGACCGTCTATGCCAGCGTACCACTATTGACTTCACGAATTAAAATCAAGAATGTCCGTTCTGACAACCCGGTTCTCTCTGATCGCGACGATGCCTACAGGGTTCAACAGCGGCAAGGGCTCACCTTGCTCAACAGTGAAACTGACTTTTCCTTTATCGCCAATATGACTGAGTTGGAACAGCTGGGCTGCCATAACTTCATCGTTGACCTGTCCCATATCGGCCCGTTCAGCCACCGCGGCAAGCTGGTCATGGAAGCAATACGCCGTGGTAGTGATCCTGCTAACACGAGTAAATTTAACTATGAATCGGGGTTGGAGTAATAGATCCCGCAGATGAATCGTTGCCCTCCTGAGCAATCCCGATTATAGTGTTGAGCCATAAATTTTTTATCGGGAGGTTCTTGTGATTCCAAAAAAATATCGTGTTCACGCCTTTCTTGCTTTCATTGCCCTGGTCATTATTTTTTACCCCAGCTACAGCAGAAAACCAGATCAACAAAGAGTTGAGGCATCAACCATTGCCGCAACTCATTTTTTTGACCTGGTGGATTCTGGCCAGTACGAACAGAGTTGGCATGCTGCTGCCGCTTACCTGAAGGAGGATATTCCTCTGGAAGACTGGGTTAAGCGATTATCAGCAGTCCGTACAGCGGCCGGCAAACTTATTGACCGTAAGCAAAAAAACTACATCTATACCAAAGAAGACAAACAGAATATTCCCGATGGCGAATATATGGTCTACATTTTTACGTCTAAATTTGAGAACAAAGATGACCTTAGCGAAACCCTGACCCTGATGCTCGAAGAGGGCAAAATCTGGCGGGTTGCCGGTTATTTTATCGACTAAAACGCTTTTCATGCTTCGTATCTATCAGAGATATTTTTGCTAGATACGAAGTATCTTTCCACCTCCTCAGTCACATTTAAAACTCCCCATCCTCGTTCACTCGAAAAACTCAAAAGCTCCCTTTATTATTTGACAAAAATTAAAGCTTGTTATAATTTAATTTTATTAATTTTTACTCGAGGAGAACGCACTCTTGCCCCACAGCACTCGAACACATCAGATCCATCCACTTTTGTTGGAGGATGATTTACGCGGGGCCAATCTGTCCGGCGCTGACCTGCGCAACCAGGACCTCTCCGGGCGGGACCTGAGCGGGGCTCAGCTTTTTAAGGCAGACCTGCGTGGGGCCAATCTGGAAAACGCTAATCTGGAAAACGCTGAACTTTCTGCAGCCAATCTCGAAGGGGCCATTCTTGATGGTGCGCAGTGCAAACAGGCGGGTTTTGGTGGTGCAAACCTAAGCCGCGCAAGCCTGTTCAAAGCCAACCTTGAAAGAGCGACTCTGACTCAGGCAAACCTGGCACATGCTAATCTTAACTGCATTAATTTAGGCCATAGCCGCTTGCGCGAAGCCAACCTTGAGTCCGCCGATCTGACTGAGGCCGATCTTCGCTATGCCGAACTTTCACTTTCCAGCGTTCATAAAACAAACTTCAATAATGCTGATTTACGCCATGCCCGCTTACGAATGATGCGGCGTTTCAAATCTGCTCTTTGGATCGGCGTCGATATTCGCGATGTCAATTTTTCCGGGGCTTACCTGATGCGCCGGGAGATTATCGATCAGAATTTCATCAAAGAGTTTCGTTCGTATAACCAGATATCAAAAATTCTTTATTACCCCTGGCTCTGGACCTGTGATTGCGGACGCAGCATGTTCCGTTGGTGCTGCTGTATTGGCGTGCTTCTATTGATATTTGCCTCTTTTTACAATGCTGTCGGTATTGATTATGGCAACTATCCGACGTCCCTGTCTCCTTTTTATTTCAGTGTCGTTACGATGACAACGCTCGGCTTCGGTGATGTCATGCCGAGCACCATCTGGGGGCAAATTGTCGTCATTCTAGAGGTCACGGCCGGATACATCATGCTTGGTGGGCTGCTTTCTATCTTTTCGAACAAACTGGCGCGGCGGGGCGAATAAGGACAATCATGATTTTTTCTTTCAAAAAAAAGAACAAGCAAACAGCAGACCTGAAGAGTTTTGAGATCCCCAGCTTCTCAACTTCAGTCGTCAGCCTTTTGGGCAAACTGCGCAACCCCGAGATTGCAATCAATGAACTTACCAGTGAGCTCGAACGTGATCCCGGACTTTACGTCCGGGTTTTAAAAACCGTCAATGCCTCGGCCTTTGGTTTGTCACGCAAGGTTAGCAATATTCAACATGCGGTCAACCTGCTCGGCCGAGGGCGCCTTGAAGCGCTGGTCCTCTCAGTGGCGGTCAAAGACAATCTGACTGCAAAAAATCAGGCCACTTGGTTAAATATGGCCGACTTCTGGAAAACGGCATCGCTCCGAGCTGCTGTTGCCAAAACTCTCGCCGCGGAGCTTGACCCACAGACGCAGAGCGATGTTTTTACCATTGGTCTGTTGCAGGATATCGCGATCCCGATTCTCGCGAATCGCCATGGTCAAGGTTATCGTGATCTGTTTGAGCGCTGGCAAACAGAAGAGGGTCTCAATTTGGCTGAACTTGAAAACCGCTTTTTTGGTATTGATCACATGGCTCTTGGTGCCTATATGGCTGAATGCTGGGAATTCCCCGGCAACCTGATTGAAGGCATTGGTGATCACCATGACCACGAAAATACTGCCCTGCCTTTGGCAGTGAAAATCGCTGCTCTGATCAATGGCAACGCCAAACAAGACAACAGCAAAGCCCTTTCTCTCCAAGCGGCGCAATTGTTCAACCTTAATCAGGAAAAGCTTCTGCCGCTGATTGACCAGGCGCTTCAACAAAGCACAGAGCTTTCAGCCGCGCTCAATTAAAGTACCTTTCTCTTTTACAAATTCAAGACGTACTCTCCACGAAAGTGTATAATCAGACGAGTGGTTTTTTGTCTTATAGCTTTAGTTTATTTCCTATGAGCACGTCAGTGAAAGATCATCAGAAAATACAAAGCCCGCCCCTTGCCTGTCCAGTCGGTGAAGCTGACTGTGTTATTGCCTCAGAAGTGGGAGAGTTACGGCAGAATTTAGCTGAACTATCTGACCTGGTGCGCACAGACACACTGACCGGCATTGCCAATTACCGCTATTTTCTTCAAGCTTTAGAACAGGAAATTGAACGGACTCAACGCAGCGGACAGCCGACTTCTCTGATCATGTTAGACATTGATTTTTTTAAAAAGGTCAATGACCTCTGGGGCCATGAGATCGGCAACCAGGCTCTGGTCCATATCTCCCGCTTGATCGTCCAAACAGTCCGTAAACTGGATATCCCCTGCCGCTATGGTGGTGAAGAGTTTGCTGTAATCATGCCCGATACCGATTTAAGGGCCTGTGTTTATGGAGCTGAACGGATCAGGCGGGCTATTGAGGAACACCCCTTGCCCGTTGCACAGCAAGCTCTAAAGTTAACGGCCAGCCTGGGTATTGCAACCTTTACAACCAATCAACCGATAACGGTTGAAGAGCTAGTTGAAGAAGCTGATCGCTACCTCTATGAGGCCAAGGACAATGGTCGTAACCGCGTTTGCCATGCCGAACTTCCCATCCTTGATGCGGTCAGCAATGAAGAAAAGCAGGTACTCTCAGAACTCTTTGGCGGCAGTCAAAGCAAAAAGGAATCATCATGAAAATCGTGCTGCTTGATGGCTATACTCTCAATACCGGAGACCTTGACTGGGCTCCACTGAAAAACCTTGCGCAGTGCGCCATCTACCCGCGAACGGAAAGCACCCAGATTATTGAAAGAGCAGCAGATGCCGAGATCGTGCTGACCAACAAAACACCTCTGTCTGCCGTGACCATTGCTGCCTTACCGAAATTACAATATATCGGTGTCCTGGCAACCGGGGTTAATATTGTCGATCTGGAAGCCGCTCAAGAACACAATGTTATTGTCACCAATGTTCCCGGCTACGGAGCAAATTCGGTTGCACAAATGGTATTTGCTTTACTGCTCGAAATGACCCAGCAGGTCGGCCATCATGCGTCCTTGGTGAAAAGTGGCGCCTGGACGGCTTGCCCTGATTTCAGTTTGCGTGACCGGCCAATGCTTGAGCTGGCGGGTAAAACTCTTGGGATTGTCGGTTACGGTCAGATCGGACGGCAGGTCGCTAAGATTGGCCGCGCTTTTGGTCTGCGGCTGCTGGTACAAACGGCCCATCCAGAAAAGTACCCGCAGGAAGAAGGATTAGAATTCCTCGATATCGATCGTCTTTTTTCTGAATCTGACATCATCAGTCTTAATTGCCCCCTTAACGACGATACGATGCATCTGGTCAATACTGCCCGTCTGGCCCGGGTAAAGCAGGGGGCCTTGCTGATTAATACCGGCCGGGGCCAATTGATCGATGAAGCTGCCGTTGCCGAAGCTCTCGATGATGGCTACCTGGGGGGCTATGCAACCGATGTCCTTGCACAGGAGCCTCCAGGAGAAGACAACCCACTATTTTCAGCACCCAACTGCATCATAACCCCACATATTGCCTGGGCCACGACTGAAGCCCGCCAGAGACTGCTTGATCTTGTCGTCGAAAACATCGCAGCATTTCAAAACGGAACCGTACAAAACCGGGTGGTCTGATGGCGTGGCAACAAGTAATTGAATCTCTCCGGACAAACCATCAGCGCTTCGAGCATCAGCTTGAGAATATTCTCCGAGCAGAAGAACAGAGAAAACTGCAAATCCATTGTCGGAAAGGCTGTGGCAATTGTTGTCGACTGGCCGTCAATTGCAGTTTTCCTGAAGCCGCTCTTATTGCTCAACAGCTCAGCACTCAACAACAACAAACCTTAAAAACAAGAACCCCTGTGCTGCAGAATATGTCAAAAACCGCTGAAAATTTGAAACAATTCCTGCGGTTGTTTCGCCAGCAGAGGCATGGTTGCCCCTTACTTATCCCCGAGAACCAATGTTGCAGCATTTACAGCCTGCGGCCCTTTTCCTGTCGCTCTCTGCTTTCAACCCGCCCCAGCAGTTGGTGTGGGGTTGACTTTGCCGATCTTCACCCGCTGGAAAAGCAGGCCTTTCTCAGCAGTCTAAATCCAGAGATTGTAGCCTTTCCAACCCATTACCTGGCACAGCCTCAAGAACTGGGGGCTGGGCTAGAGGCATCAACCATGGTCGAGATGCATGACCACTATGATATTAGTTTAGGGGGGAATCTCATTTATCTGATCTGGCTGGAACTTGAATATCAGCTCGTTGAACTGCTGGAAAAAAACCGGGAAAAAGCGAAAAAGCTACTGTTGCACGAAGAACGCAATCATCCTTTTTTACTTCAGCTTAAAATCTCCTAGATCCTCTTGGCAATTGAGCATGGATTGGAAAACAGTTGCTCTGCTTCTAGATAAGCTGGGTTAGTCTATTGTCAATGGCTGTATATTATGACCTGATGCGGCCACCCCGATTTATGACGGGTTCGGTATTTTTC
>JAPHSA010000263.1 GCA_026193235.1 Deltaproteobacteria bacterium
CCCTGGAGTCTACGCCAGAGTCAGTGTGCAGGATAATGGTTGCGGAATTCCCTCTGAGACTTTGACGAGAATCTTCGATCCGTTTTTTACCACGAAAGAAGTCAATGTCGGTACGGGTATGGGGTTATCAACGGTCCAAGGGATTGTTGATCAGCATGAGGGGTTGATTAAAGTCAGAAGTGACCTTGGGGAAGGGACAATATTTGACCTCTACTTCCCCACCACAGAACCCCAACAACTTGAAGAGCGAGTAAAAAACTTAGAACCTCCTCACGGCTCGGAAAAGATTCTTTTAGTCGATGACGACGAAATGCTGATCGACATCAGTGAGCAGATGCTTGCTGAACTGGGATATAGTGTAACTTCGGTACTCAGCGGCAAACAAGCGCTGGCTCTGATTAAGAAAAATCCTCAACTGTTTGATCTGGTGATCACCGACCAGACTATGCCGGAAATGACTGGCAAAGAATTGTCTGTGGAACTTATGAAAATCAATGCTCAGCTGCCAATCATCCTATGTTCGGGATATAGCTCTAAAATTTCAGCAACTGATATTGACCAATATGGCATTAAAGCCTATTGCGCCAAACCAGTGCGGTTGGCCGCACTTGCACAGGTTGTCAGGAAAGTTCTGAATCAAGAGTAGCTGATATTTTCACATACACCCTTCATTTATACCAAAAGCAGCCAGCCTGGCTCTAATCGTTTGGTCAATCTTGCGTGATGAGCTGGAAAAAGATTTTGCTCGAACTAAGGACTATTCGCACCATTCGACATTTCAAAAATGATGTTTTCATTTTTAAAACGAATGTCACAGAGTTCTGAAGCATTTGCAAAAGTGGTTATATTTGAAAAAACACTATCTGCTCGTTTGAGCAATTTTCACCGGTCACAATGTCTAAATTTTAAAGTTGAACCACTCGAATGATTCAGTCAAACATGATCGGCTATCTCTTTTAGGTATTTTGACTTAACCATAATAAAAATCCTATACTGAGAGTCAAATCCTCCCCTTTCCCAAAAATAAAGAAGAAGCTTCCATCTCGTCTAAGCATTTGGGTTACAGGTGCATTGACGATCCTCTAAACAGTATTTGACTAACAGTGAGGTATTATGAAACTTGCTATTCTTTCGTGCGGTCCAAGAAGTTACAGTACCCGTCGCCTTCGTGAAGCTGCGGTGCAACGCAACCATCAGGTGAAGGTCCTCAATACACTCAAGTTCGCGATTGATCTGGAAAAAGGTGAGCCGGATCTTTACTTTAGACAGAAAAAGCTCTCGCAATACGATGCTGTTATTCCGAGAATAGGGGCCTCGATAACTTACTTTGGCACGGCGGTGGTGAGACAATTTGAGCAAATGGATGTTTTTTGCGCCAATACTTCCGCTGGAATATCCAATTCTCGGGATAAATTGCGCAGCTTGCAAATTCTCAGTAGGCATCAAATTGGAATCCCGCAAACGACATTTGTTCGTGACAAAAAAGATGTGTTACCGGCCATTGCCCGCGTGGGCGGCGCGCCTGTTATCATCAAGCTGCTGGAAGGCACACAAGGGATAGGTGTATTGCTTGCGGAGACCGTAAAATCGGCTGAGGCCATCATTGAACTGTTGCAAAGCCAAAAGCAAAACATCTTGATTCAGAAATTTGTCGCCGAGAGCAAAGGTCGTGATATCCGCGCCTTTGTCGTTGGCGATCAGGTCGTTGCCGCCATGCGCCGTGTGGCTCAGGGGCAGGAGTTCCGCAGCAATGTTCATCGCGGTGGCGTTGCAGAGCCGGTGGTCCTTGATGAAGTTTATCGTGAAACGGCGGTAAAAGCGGCACAAATTATGGGTTTGCGCATCGCCGGAGTTGATTTGCTGGAAGGCAAAACAGGGCCGCAAGTTGTTGAGGTAAATTCTTCGCCTGGGTTAGAAGGTATCGAACGCTGTACCCAGCTTGATATCGCGGGCTCTATTATCGACTACATTGCTGCACAGGTAAACTTCCCGGAAATTGATTTGCGGCAGCGACTAACCGTAAGCCGTGGTTATGGCGTGGCAGAAATTCATATCCCCGAAGGCTCAAATTTCATAGGAAAATCAATTAGCGACTCAGGATTACGTGACAGAGATGTTATTGTGTTGACACTAAATCGCGGGACGAGTGTCATCCCTAACCCTCGTTCGCAGCGGTTACTAGAGCCGGGGGATCGGCTATTGTGTTTCGGCAAACTCGACTTAATGCGCGACCTGATCCCAAAGAAGACAAAACAAAAAAGAAAGCTTCCTGTTCAGGACCTCCCTGCTTTGCCTGCAACTGGTAGGACGTTCAAAGATGTTGATGAATAATGATAGTCAGTGAACATTGTATGAACTTAACAACTCCAGACTATCGGACCAGGATAGAATTATTCGGGAAAAAACTTTGTCTTGTCCTCTTTTTTAAATCCCAGAGCAAAAATAATTTTCCGCATTGTTTCCATCCGGCAGGGGTAACCATTTTCAATACGAGATACTGTCAAAGGAGAGATATTAGCCAGTCGAGCCAATTCAGCTTTGCTAATCAGAAGTGATTCACGAATTTCTTTAACGTGATTTTGCTGCACGAACAATCCTCATATCTAAAATATGGCCTAATTACGTATAACTATACCTTGATATAGGTTATTGTCAAGTTTTTTAGTCATCATTCCCTCTCCGCAGCACTAGCAGGTTCCATAATTTGCGGAAAGCAATCATTAGAAAATTTAATTTTCATTGACTTAACAATCCCTAATTTTCAATAATAAGATCATTCTCATGTAAATTGCGAAGTTCGAAAAAGGGTGCGAATCCAGCTAGGAGCTGTTTATAAAATAAATCTGATGACCGTCTATGTAGCCGAAAGCCTATGTATACGGTTTTTATAGATAATCAGAAAATTTGAAACTGAGGCATGAATATGAGTTTTTTGAATCTGGGATCAATTCGCAAGAATTTGGCTTTGCTGGTCATCCTCACGGTTTTACCTGCCATAGCCATCCTTTTTTATTCCGGGATGGAGCAACGGCGAAATACCATCGAATATACAAAGCAAGATGTTTTGCTGATTGCTCATGCCATGGCCCAAGTTCAGAAAGATCTGGCCCTCTCCGCCCGGCAAATTCTTTCGACACTGGCTCTTTTGCCTGAAGTTCAGGCCCTTGATTTTCAGGCAAGCCGTGATATTTTCAAGAACCTCCTCAAAAAAAATCCCAATTATAAAAACATCACTTTGGTTGATTTGAGTGGGAATGTTTTAGTTTCCGGCATTCCTTCCAAGGGAGTCAACCTTGCTGATCGTAAGCATCTCCGTGATGCTCTGAAAACAAAAGACTTTGCCCCAGGTGAGTATATTGTGGCTCGGGTTGGCGATGCGTCTCCGGCATTCCCCTTTGCTTACCCGGTACTCGACGCAACAGGAACTCCCAAAGCTGTTTTAACCGCAGCCATTGACCTGACGGTTTTATCCGAGCTATATCACCACGCACGCCTCCCGGAAAATTCCTATGTCGGTGTCACTGATCATCAGGGTGTCCGCTTGCTTTATTATCCTGCAAAAGCAACAACCAACCCCATTGGAACATCCATCAAAACCAGCAATTGGAACGTCGCAAGTCAAAAACAGGAACCGGGAATCATGACTGCTTCCGGGTCAGACGGGACGAACCGGATATTAGCTTTCAATCAAGTCCGTCTCAACGCCAACGCTGACCCCTATATGTATGTCTGGGCGGGCGTTCCTGAAGCTTATATCCTCGCCCCGGCCAACCGCATTCTAAAGCGCAACCTTTTGCTCATGCTGTTGGCAGCAATAGGAACACTTTTTGTTTCTTGGAGCCTTGGTCGAAAGACTCTCATTGCCCCCATAAATCAGTTGATGGATTTGACAAACGAACTTGCCAAGGGGAATCTTGAAAAGCGTATTGTACAGACCGACAGGATTGATGAGTTTGGAAAGCTGACCGGGTCTTTTCATGAAATGGCGGAGGCGCTGTCGATAGGTCAGGAAAAACTGCAAAATAGTGAAGACCGGTTCAAAAAGCTTTCTGGAGTAACCTTTGAAGGGATCGCAATTCACAAGGAAGGTATCGTAATTGACGGCAATGATTCTCTCATGAGGCTATTTGGCTACACACGTGAAGAAATCATTGGTAGCAACGCTATCGTGGTACTATTTCCAAGTGAATCCCACCCGATATTGAGTGAGAATGTTTCAAAACATATCGCGACCCCCTATGAAGTTATGGCAAGAAAAAAAGACGGAACACTTTTCCCTGTAGAAATTGAATCAAGAAACATTACCGAAGGTGAAGATCATTTTCGGGTTACGGCAGTAAGAGATATCACTGAACGCAAGCAGGCTGAAGCTAATCTTTTGAAAGCTAACGAGATTATCAACCGCAGTCCGGCAGTAGCGATACAGTGGAAAAATGAAGTCGACTGGCCGGTTGAGTTTGTCTCCGCGAATATTGAAAAGCTTTTAGGCTACACCGCTCAGGAGTTTTTAGATGGAAAGGTCTCCTATACTGAAAGTATTCACAAAGATGATATTGAAAGAGTCCGTCACGAAGTTTCCAGCAACAGCGAAAAGCAAGGCCAAACGGAATTTACCCATGCACCATACCGGCTGGAAACAAAAGATGGCCGGGTGATATGGGTTGAGGACAGCACCTATATCCGCAGGGATAGCAAGGGCAAGGTCATCCATTACGAAGGGATTGTTTACGACATCACTAAACGCAAAAAAGCCGAACAAGATCGCTTAGAGCTGGAGGCTCAACTGCGACAGAAATATAAAATGGACTCCGTCGGTGTCATGGCCGGAGGCATGGCGCATAACTTCAACAATAATCTGTCTATTATTCTAGGTAATATTGAACTATCCAAGATGAAGATGCCGCCTGACAAACAGGTTGGTGACTATCTTAATAACGCCAAAATAGCCGTTCTGCGTTCCCGTGATCTAATTCAACAGATCATGGCCTACAGTCGCCAGGGACTCCAGGAGAAAGCTCCGATGCAGCTGCCACTGGCTGTTGATGAAACCCTGCTATTGCTGCGCTCCACGATTCCCACCACCATAGATGTCCACAAGAGCATCAGCAGTGACAGCCGCAATCGCACCGTCAATGTTGATATCTCCCAGGTTCAGGAATGTTTGGTTAACCTCTGTAACAATGCCGTGCACGCCATGAAGGAAGAAGGCACCCTTCGTATTTCTCTGGAAACCCTTGAGTTAACGCAGCAGGATATCCCCCCCCAATATGAAAGCCAACCCGGCCTCTATGCCAAGCTCAGCGTTCAGGATGATGGCAGCGGCATGCCGGCTGAAACCCTGGATAAAATCTTTGATCTCTTCTACACCACCAAACCGGTTGATGAAGGTACCGGAGTTGGTCTCTCAACCGTGCAGGGAATCGTCAAGCAGCATGGTGGTTTGATTAAAGTCAACAGCACCCTCGGCGAAGGCTCCTGTTTTGAGCTTTATTTCCCGGTGACAGAACAAACTCAAACCACCGAGACAGCCTCCGTCAACGATGATCAACCCGAAGGAACAGAGCGTATCCTCTTTATCGATGATGATGAAATGCTCGCCAACCTGGGAAAAGAAATCCTCACCGACAAGGGCTACCAGGTGACGTCGATGACGGAAAGTACCGAAGCTCTGAAACTGTTTTCCGCTAATCCGGACAGTTTTAAGTTAGTCATTACCGATCAGACCATGCCCGCCCTGTGTGGCAAAGAACTGATTCAAAAAATGCTGAAAATCAGACCTGACATGCCAACCATTATCTGCACAGGTTACAGCAGTAAAATCAATGAAGTTGAAGCCAGGCAACTCGGTGCGGGTGCCTTCCTGATGAAGCCTCTCGATTTACCTGAATTGCTACAGACAGTCAGGCGGGTGCTGGATGAGAAAAAAGCCAGCTAAATGATCTCCAGCA
>JAPHSA010000218.1 GCA_026193235.1 Deltaproteobacteria bacterium
ACTGGTGCTGCTAAAGCTGTCGCGAAGTGCCTCCCGGAATTGACTGGCAGGTTGACCGGAAATGCCATTCGTGTCCCGACCCCGAACGTTTCGCTGGCAATTCTCAACCTGACGCTGAGCAGTGAAACCAGTGTCGAAGAGTTGAATAGTTACCTGCGAAGTATGTCTCTCGACTCCCCCCTTCAAGATCAGATTGACTACACAAATTCACCGGAAGCGGTTTCAACCGACATGGTTGGTTCCCGCTATGCGGGTGTTGTAGATTCGCTGGCAACGATTGTCCAGGGGAATCGTTGTGTACTTTACGTCTGGTATGACAATGAATATGGCTACAGTCATCAGGTTGTCAGAATTGTCGAAAAAATTGCCGGGTTGAACTTGCAGCACTGGCCTCAATGAAAATATTTCACAGCGGGCTGTCTCCATGGGACAGCCCGTTTATTATACTTACCGGGCAAAACCACATCTTTCCCAGCCAGAAAGAAAACTCCTTTAAATAGTTGATATCCCAAGCTCAAAACGACATATCACCACCCAGACCCCACAATGTTCTGTTCAAATTAATTAGAATCCTATATTTCATTATAAATATTATCTTAATTCTCATCCTGTTTTCAGTAAATTCTCTGCCATCATGCATAGAACTTCAGAGATTCATGCTTGCTGGCATATATTTCACTCTTAACCGCGGGAAAATCATTTTGATGGGTATTGACTGGAGTGGGACATTGATGATGAATGAGTATGCGTATGCGTCTTTAAAAATAGATTTGGAACTGTTGGACTTCGAAGAAGCCAAGATTAAAAATAAGTTGAGCTTAAATGGATCCGAAAAAACTAGCGATCGAGCCCTTGACGGACTGGCTGAATCGATTTCACACCAGTTTTTTAGCTGGAAGAAAAGACCATGGAAAAGGTAGGATTGGCGTTAACACCAATTCATCATGATGAGCATAAAAAATTGCTCAAGGAAATCACACTGTTCGAATTTAGTTGGAAAGCGAAAAGAATCAGCAATGACGTCTACCGAAAATCGATTAATTACAAGCTCGTATTTTTCATCATCATTATTTCGACAAAGCCCAGCGACTGTGACTTCTTGGCGAAGAGCAGGAGGAGTAAATTGGCTGTAAAACTATTCACAGACCTTTCGCTGATAATAAAAAAGACCGTTCCGGAATCCGGAACGGTCTTTTTGTCATCTTAAATAGTTGATTAGGTAAAGCGCTTTATCGCACGCATCTTTTTACGCAGACGACGCTGAGCTTCTTTCTCTTTGCGCTTGCGCTTAATGCTCGGTTTTTCATAAAACTTACGCTGCTTCATTTCACGAAAAAGACCTTCCTGCTGCAATTTACGCTTGAGGACCTTAATCGCTTTTTCGACGTTACCATCGATGACAGTGATTTCCACGGACAATCACCCCGCTTTCTTTGCTATCTTTGCAGAGAGTTATCCCAGCAAGAACGGGATTTATACCGCCGGGGAAAGGCTAAGTCAAGGATTTTGTCGGGAAGGCGTCGCCACGGACTTTTTCAACAGAGCGACCTTGAGACCACCATTTGAGAAGCGCACCAATGAGGTCAGATGAATTCCTGCCGCTTTAACTAATTCCGTATCTGGGCAGACGATGCCCCCTTGCCAGCCTGCAAACCGGGTTCCGTATATCATCCCCAAATCGTGGTACAAGGCTGTCAAAGCAGCATTTTTACCAAGCCGCTCACCGTAAGGCGGGTTACAGATGAGCAGTCCAGTTGCAGACGGGGGAACCAGTTGCTGCATATCTGAGCAATAATGCTGTATCATTCCATCTAAACCCAGGGTATCCAGATTCATACGCACAGCACTGATCGCCTTGGGATTATTATCTACGGCATGGATGGTTTCAGGAAGGGAAGAAAGTTCTTGTCGCTGAGCTTCCACCTGCAGCTGTTGCCACAAACCGGGGCGATATTTGGGCCAGTCCATAAAAGCAAAAGGACGATCTTTTCCTGGCGCACGGCGTAACGCAATCAGAGCGGCTTCAATTGCGAAGGTTCCTGATCCTGTCATCAGATCAATTAACGGCAGTGAACCATCGTAGTTACAGGCCAATAAACAACCCGCAGCCAGAGTTTCCCTCAACGGGGCCCTCACAGTGGCCT
>JAPHSA010000282.1 GCA_026193235.1 Deltaproteobacteria bacterium
ATTAAATCAACGCGGACGGAAAATACGTCTGCGCTAAATTGAAAAGCAAAATCTAAAATTGCGGTGGTGCACAAACAGTTCGTCGCCGGTTATCATTCACCGCTAGGCGTCAAAATTGAAAAAAGAAGAAATCATAATTCAAACAGAAGACGTCAAGGTCAGAGTAATTGAACTCCAGGCGGGGGAAAGTGGGCCATTTCATTTTCATACAGAAATTACGGACAACATGTTTGGAATTTCAGGTGAAATCATTGTGAGCATGAAAAATCCAATTGAAAAGGTCTGCCTCAAGCCAGGTGTTCACTGCAAAATTGAACCTAGAAGAACCCATCAAGTCATTAATAACCTGAAAAATGAAAGCTCAAAGTACCTGCTTGTGCAAGGCGTTGGAACGTATGACTTTATAAAGGAAAACGCCTAACAAACTAATCAACCGGACGGAAAATGCGTCTGCGCTAAATTGAAAAGCAAAATCTAAAATTGCGGTGGCAACTAAAACATTTCGTCGCCGTCGGTTATCATGAACCGTTAGCGTATAGAAAATATTATGAATCTTTTTCTCCAGATTTGGGGTGGGGGCTTTTACCTCTCCAATAAAATTCTACTTGCCATCGCTGAAGGCAGGCCCAAAAAGTCCAAAAGGCTACTCAAGCTTGCGGGGTGGTTAATCTATATTCTCGGCGTGCCCGCTTGGGTGATTATTTTGATCTCAAAACAGAACTGGATAGCCGCCTCTATTGAAGTGGGCGGGGTTCCCTCAATGCTTTTTGGACTCTATAACGTTTACAAAAAAAAGGAAGTTTCATCCAAGCGTTTTGACATCATTGCGCTATCAGTAACCTACGCTTCACTTGCACTCGGAGTTAGTTACAGCATGCTTGAGTACGGAGGTATCAATTCCATTACGCAATTGCTGGAAATTGGCGTTATGATCGGTTTTTTGTTGGGGAGCTACTTCTTGGCAAAAAATAGATTTTTCGGATGGTTGCTCTTCATGTTGATGAACGGAAGTATGGCCACCCTGATGTTTATTCAAAATAAGCCGATACTTTCAATCCAACAACTATTTTCCCTGTGTTTTGTGATCTATGGGTTCACTTTAGCAATCAAATCCCATAGAAAAGCTAACCATGCAATCGACCGGACGGAAAATACGTCTGTGCAAAATTGAAAAGCAAAACCAAATTGCGGTGGCTCACGCAAGTTCGCGTCGCCGCCGGTTATCATGCACCGTTATTTTTTTAAACAATAAGGAGAAATAGTATGAAGACAGTAGATGCAATACGTTCACGTCGAGCTGTTAAGCAATTTGATGCAAGCCATCGTATGACCGAAGAAGAAGTAAATGAGGTTCTGTCTTTGGCCGTGCTTTCTCCTACGGCGTTCAATATTCAAAACTGGCGCTATGTCGTGGTAACTGACCAGGAGCTAAGAACACAAATTAGGGAAGTAGCTTGGGGTCAAGCACAGGTGACAGATGCGTCGTTATTCATTGTTCTATGTGCCGACCTGAAGTCATGGAAGAAGCAGCCTAGTCGATACTGGATTCATGCCCCGAAAGAGGTCCAGGAATTTATGCTTCCAGCTATCGATGATTACTATCAAGGCAAAGATCAAGTTCAGAGAGATGAGGCGATGAGATCCTGTGGTATCGCCGCGCAAACATTAATGCTCACCGCAAAATCGATGGGATATGACTCATGCCCAATGGATGGTTTTGATTTCGAAAAAGTTGCTGAACTTATTCATCTTCCCGACGATCATGTGATAGCAATGTTTGTTGCCATTGGCAAGGGTACAAAAGAGGCGTGGCCACGACCGGGTCAGCTAGAGCTAGATGAGGTGATGATCAAAAACAGGTTTTCGTAGCAACTTAGCACTGCAACATAACATGGCGTTTAAGTTCGCTCCCCATGGTCGCCGGACGCGCAAAAAGCCGCGCGTCAAGTTAATTCAAACGTTATGCGACAATACACTTTTCAGGATAAATCAATGAAAACTATTTCGGTCACCTCGATTGGAGATTTAATTCGTCATGTTGCTGAGAGGGTTCGTAGTGAAAGCAAAATTCTCTGGTTTCGTGGTCAGCGTAGTTCCGAATGGGATGTTCAACCAGCAATTTGGCGTGACTATGACGTTGATGATGAACGTAACTTTACCAATCGATTTGTTTCTCGGGCCGGCACAAGACACGAAGAATTGCCAGTTTATGATGATAGTGCCGGTTGGTTAAGTCTAATGCAACACTATGGCGTGCCGACCAGGTTGTTAGATTGGTCTAGGTCACCGTTAATAGCTGTCTATTTTGCTTTGGAAAGATACATATACCACTCAGACACAACCATCCAAGATGCCAGTATTTGGATACTTGAACCACATACGTTAAATGAACTTGAAGAAATGGGTGAGGTTACTCCTTCGATTAATGCTCACATGTGTGAAGAAATGCTTTCACCTGCCTTCTCACATAGAGGGCAGGAAAATGACAAAGTTTTTGCTGTGATGGCAGCCGAAAGAGATCTTCGGATGTATATACAGCAAGGATGTTTCACAATTCATTCATCAAGAACTGCCCTAAACAAAAGAAGAGATTGTTCCATGTTCCTATCTGAGATTCGTATACCCGCAGAATGTATTAAAGATTTTGCTTTTAGTATTGATGTGTGTGGCTACAGAAAGGGAGATATGTTTCCTGATTTACAAAATCTCGCTGATGAGCTGAAGGGCATATACAAACCACGAAAGTAAATAGGTCTTTAAAGTGAGTA
>JAPHSA010000090.1 GCA_026193235.1 Deltaproteobacteria bacterium
AAAACAGATTATTTTTTTGCATCTGAAATAGACTTCAAATAGAGATAGTCGGAAATATAGGTCCACTCCCTCGACTTCTTCATATAAGCCTCTTGGGATTCGATAATTTTCTTAAACATTGGATTCTCATTTTTATACTGCACCACCAGGGCATCATTAGAATCAACCATCGCGGAAATAACTTCTTCAGGGAAAGTTTTTATTTTGATATTGGGGTAATCTTCCTTGATTGATGACCATGCTTCTGAACTCATGTGGTAATTTTCTATATACATATCGTAAGAAGCAGTTTTCATTGCCACCTTCAAAATCTCTTTATATTTTTCGGGCAATTTATCATAGGCTTTCTGGTTGACGAGAAATTGCAGCTCCGTAGCCGGCTCATGCCACCCTGTGTAATAGTAAGGAGCAATCTTATGAAAACCCATTTTTATGTCCATGCCAGGGCCAACCCACTCAAGGGCGTCAATCGTTCCTCTTTCAAGAGAGGTGTAAAGTTCACCGGGGGGGATATTTGTCACAGTAACACCAAGATTGGCAAGGACCTGACCGGCAAAACCGGGTATGCGCATTTTCAACCCTTTTAGATCTTCAAGGGAATTGATCTCTTTTCTGAACCATCCTCCCATCTGGTTACCTGTGTTTCCACCGGGATAAGAGAGCATGCCGTGCTGACCATAAACTTCCTGCATTAAAGCCATCCCGCCACCTTCATAAAACCACGCATACTGCTCCGGTGTGGTCATTCCGAAAGGCATTGTGGTTAGCGGTAGAAAAGCGACATCCTTGCCTTTCCAGTAGTACGATGCAGTGTGTGCCATGTCATACTGGCCGAGCTTGACCATATCAAATACACCGAATGGGGATTTATGTTTATTCGACGCATCAATCCTTATAACAAAATTTCCCCCACTCATCGTTTCAACCATGTTTGCCATACTCTCAACGGTATCCACAAAAGGATGGAGTGTCGGCCCCCAAGTCATCGCAAGCTTCCATCTTACCTTTTGATCTTCCGCATGACTGAAGGGCACCAGAATAGTGACCACGAAAGCAATAATGAATAAACTTTTGAGAATCTTCATCAGCAACTCCTTGGTTAAAGTTATTAAAACACCATTTTACCCCATAGCCTTAAACTGTCAATATTTATATAACTAGATATGTCAATTAAAAACATTCTATATTACCTCTCAAACAAAATAATTCTCACATGATTTCAGCAAGTTATTGATTCCAACTCGCTTCAGATACACATCTCCCGCTCATTTTTTTGTTCAGGCGCTGTCTCACTTCCTGGGGAAGCCTGAGCCTAATCATTACAAATATCCGACATTCCTTGTCCGCAACGGGAACAAGGTCGTCACAGTGTTCCTTATCTAAACTTCAAGATTCCAGTGGGAGGCTCATGTTTGTCCCGCCTGAGGTCTCTGCCCCAACGTTGTTGCTCGAGCTGCATATTGGTCTTGATGCCAATGGCTAGTTGCCCGCATTTGTCGATTTTACTCGAGGAGACGAGCATGAGATCAATCAGGCCAGAGAGCTTGAATTCACAATAGGCTCTTATGTCGTCTTTTATCGATACTACACCGATTACAGTTGGTATCAGAACCTCACCGAAGACGGCGTGTTCTTCGTCACCCGACTGAAAAGTAATGCCATTGTCACGCCTGGACGCAAGCGGCGTAGCCGTAAAAGGCCCGGTGTCCTCGAAAATCGGGAGATTCACTTGGCAAGTTACCTGAAACATTCAGGCTGATCACCTATCTGGACAAGGAGACGGATATCACTTATCAGTTCGTGACCAATGCCCTGGATCTTGCGGCCCAAACGGTAGCTGATCTGTATCAGGAACAGTGGCAGATCGAGCTTTTTTCAAGTGGATCAAGCAGAACTTGAAAGTGAAGAGCTGGAAAGGCGGAGGAGCTCCACTATAAAAGTGGCCCCACCTCCCGGTGTTTCTTCGACCCATGCATTGCCACCATAAACCCGTGCTATTTTCGCCACCGTCGCCAGGCCGATCCCAGTACCTTGAGAGCCCTTACTGCTACTACCACGCCGGAACGGTTCGAAAACTATTTCTCGTTCATTTTTTTCAATCCCCGGGCCATGATCAACAACAGCATAGTGGACCCGATCACTAAATTCCTGTCCTAATACCTCAATCTTCGGATTCTGATCCGCAGCATATTTCAACGCATTCTCCAGCAAATTCCTGAAAAGATCCATCAACAACGTTTCTGGAATTTTAACTTCAGGAAGGGGAGAAATCTTCACCAGAGCCTGATGTTCAAGCACCTTATCTGCGAGTTCCAGCAGAACATCTTCGGCAATCTGAGTTGCATCCAAAAAACGATCCGGCAATTTTAACTGGCCGACCCGCGACAAAGAAAGCAAATCTTCCAGAAGATCCTTCATTTTTCCAGCAGTTTTTTTAATTTCGTGGATACATTCACGGCCGATCTCATCCAGCTGCTCCCCATACCGCTCTTCCAACAGTTCAGCAAAGCCGATCAACGGCGTCAGGGGAGAACGCAAATCATGAGACACTGTGGATACGAAGGCATCCAGCTCACGATTCGTCTGTAGCAGCCGCCGGCGACTTTCAATCCGCTCGGTTATATCACGGCAGACGCCAAGCATGTGGGTCGGCTCTTTGGCTAACGGATAGGGCGAATGTATCACTTCGTACATGTGACCTACCACATTAAGAGTTTTTTCTTCACGAACAATATTTCCCTTTAAGACTTCCGGCAAAGGACAGTTCGCGCAGACCTGCTGGTTATGATAAATGGCCTGATAACAGGGCTCGTCTGGGATGTCGCCAAGGATATCCTGCATCGCTCGATTAACAAAAGAAAGGTGATAAGTTCCGTCACAAATATAGGCGGGGTCCATCATGCCATCGAGAACTGCGTGCAGACCGGCTTTTTCTTGCTCCAGCTCCTGAGTCCGCTCATCTACTGCTGAGCGAAGGCTCTCTTCCAATTCCTTCAAGCGTGAGACATCTATAAAGGCTTCAATTCCGCCGATAACCTGACCTTCTATATCTCGAAGTACATCGACATTTTTGCTCAGCGTAACAGTACGACCATCTTTATGTTGAATCGAGCACATCTGGCCAATAACAGGTTTAGGTGTCGTTTCCGAGAACAGTCCACATTCCATATAGCACGGATCCCCGTGCAAAAAGGAGCAATGTTTACCCACCGCTTCAGCTGCGGAAAACCCGGTAAGCCGTTCCGCTTCAACGTTCCAGTAAACGATGGTTTTATCGGTATCGACAAGAAACAGACCGGTCGGAATGTTTTGCAGAAGAGTATCGAGAGGATATTCAGACAATAGCCGGTAGAGGTTCGATTTCATCGCAGCTCCCAAAGGAAAATAGCCTGAAAAAAATCACAACCAACTATAGCATTCTGTTCGCGGGTGGTAAAACTTTAATCAGCGTGCTGCACGGGCCATAACAGCAACGTTCACACTCCCGGCCCCACCGGCCAAAAGCACTTGACTACAGGCGGCAACTGTTGCCCCAGTGGTCATGACATCATCGATCAAAAGCACATCTTCTCCAGAAAGCTGTCGTTCTAAACGGAAGGCTCCATGCAGATTTTTCTCACGCTCTCGAGCAGGTAAATCATGCTGCAGAGCAGTTTCTTTCGTTTTTACCAGCAAACCAGCGTCCATAGTATAGCTCCGGGTCCGCGCAACCTCCCGGGCAAGTAATAGGGCTTGATTATAACTCCGCTGCTGTAAACGTTTTCTCTGCAGTGGGACCGGCACGACCAGATCAATATTCAGATCGCTCCCGATAGACTGCTCAAGCAACCGCCCCAAAGATCTATCCAAGCCGACCTTACGATTAAATTTGAATTGATGGACAGCCTCGCGCAGAGAATCTTCATACAATCCAAAGGCATAAACCTGAGTATATGGTGGAGGTTTTTTGAGGCAGCGGCTACAAAGATGAGAACTATTCCCTGCGCCGGCAAATGGCAGGGAACAGCAGCTACAATGAGCTTTGGGGAGAGGTTTGAATCCGGCCAGACAGGTTGGGCAAAAATCCCCTGCCCCTTTGCTTGGCAAGGTCCCGAGGCACAGCGGGCAAGCTGGTGGAAAAATGAGCTTAAACAGCTGGACAGCAGATTGTTTGAGTCGTGGAAATCCCCCCATTTCCATTGTCACCCTGTCAGCTTTCCAATAACGACTGACCAGTCATTACTGCGGGTTTTTCGAGATGAAGCAATTGGATAATTGTCGGCGCCAGGTCAGCCAGAATTCCATCAGCGATCCGTTGGCCTTTGCGCTCAGCATCTATAAAGATCAGCTGAACAGGATTGTTCGTATGCGCTGTATGGGGCCGACCTGCAGCATCCACCATCTGCTCACAATTGCCATGATCTGCCGTGATCAATAACTTGCCGCCGGCTGCGGTGACAGCCTCGACAACACGGCCGAGGCAGGTATCTACGGTTTCAACGGCCTCAATCGCTGCACTTAAAATTCCAGTATGACCGACCATATCGCAATTGGCAAAGTTAAGAATAATCAGTTGGTACTCGTTGGATGCGACACGCTTGACAACCTCATCAGTGACCTTCACAGCACTCATACTTGGCCTCTGATCATAGGTAGCAACATCTTGAGGGGAAGGGATCAAAACACGGTCTTCTCCCGGCCAGGCTTTTTCCACCCCACCGTTAAAGAAAAATGTGACATGAGCATATTTTTCCGTCTCAGCAATCCGCAACTGCTTCAATCCGGCTCTGGAAACAACTTCAGCGAGAATTTCCGGATAGGTCTCTGGTGGGAAAGCAACTGGCAGGTCAAAAGTTTCATCGTATTCTGTCAGGCAAACATAATCGATCAATTGAGGTTTTTTGGTTCGGATAAACCCGTTAAAATCTGCAAGGGTCAGCGCGCGCGTTAGCTCTCTGGCCCGATCCGCGCGAAAGTTAAAAAAGATAATACCGTCGCCGTCATCAATGGTTCCCACTTCGCCAACCACCCAGGGTTCAACGAATTCATCTGTCTGATCCGCTGCATATGCGGACTCAATTGCAACTGACGAAGAGAGCGCTTTTTGACCGATGCCTTCGGTAAGCGCCAGATAAGCTTTTTCAACTCTATTCCAGCGATTATCACGATCCATTGCCCAATAGCGCCCGGTCACTGTCACGACCCGCCCAAGACCAATCGTTTGCAATTCCGCCTCGAGTTGACTGAGATAATCTACGCCGCTTTGAGGAGGGGTATCTCGGCCATCAAGAAAGGCATGAATACATACGTCCTTAACCCCGATTTTTTTAGCTAATCGAACTAAAGCATAGAGGTGCGTATTGTGGGAGTGAACCCCCCCATCTGAAAGGAGCCCGAGGAGATGAAGCTTGCCACCTGAGTTCGTCAGGCGGCTACAGGCCTCTGTCAGCACCGGGTTTTCAAAAAAAGAGCCGTCTTCGATTGCCAAGCTGATGCGGGTAAGCTCCTGATACACAATCCGCCCGGCGCCAATATTCAGATGCCCGACTTCCGAGTTACCCATCTGGCCATCTGGAAGGCCAACATCACGACCAGAGGCAATCAACCGACTGGTCGGCCATTCCTTTCGCAGACGATCAAGAACGGGGGTTTGAGCCAGACAGGCCGCGTTATTCTCACAACTATCACTGATTCCCCAGCCGTCGAGAATGACCAAGGCAACTGGAGCAGGTGCCATTTTATTCCCCTCCCGATCCATGCGGAATCATCTTGGGCTGCTCAAGTAGTTTTGCATCCTGGATCTGCTTGCGTTCCGGCAAAATCAAAGAATCCCAGGTTTTACATTCAGGACAACGACTATACCATTCAGGAAATTTGGCGTTGCAAGCCTCGCAGAGGAAACCGAGTCGCAGGTGATTATCTATCCCCAGCGCCTTCTGATATTCGCGCACAGCTTCTTCAATATTGTTGCGCCGGCGTTGGGCTTCTGCCAAGAGTAGGTGCAGTTTGGTAAAATCCATATTGCTGGTTTCCAGATCAGTTAAGTGCTGCATCGCTTCGTCGACCATTTCCAAGCGTAAACACAGACGTCCGAGATACAGCTTGAGCAGCAAATCCTCCGGGTCAGCCTGCATTTGACTGCGATAAAACGCCAGCAATGCGGCAGGATCTTCAGCATTGATATAATGATCTTCCAAACGGGCCAGAAAAACACTCTTTTTAAGTGCTTTATAGCCTTCCTGATAGGTCTTGACAGCGTCCGCATCACGGCCAGCTTGACGATAAGCATCTCCCAGGGTCACACGGGCAGGGGTAAAAGTAGCATCTTTTTTAATAATGTCGCGACAGGTCTCAATCGCCTGATCCCGCTCGCCGTTCTCCAGATCATTCTGGGCCACCGCGTAACGCAATTGCAGCAGTATTTTCTTTTCTGCATCCGCCTTGGGTCCGGAAGCCGATATTTTTAGAATTTTTTTCTGCAAAGCCAGGGCATCCTGCCAACTTCCCAGATCCATCTGAATATCTCGCAGGGCGCGCATCGCCTTGCGGTTCTCAGCATCGCTGGTCAGCAACTCTTTATAGATGCCCATAGCTTCTTCAGGGCGCCCAGCTTCTTCGAAGGTCGTTGCCAGCTTAAACAGTACCTCAATCCCTTTCGGGTCAAGTTTTTGAGCCTTCTGGAGCAACTCAATCCCTTCCTGAGTATTCCCTTCCTGCAGGGCAACACTGGCAAGTGCCAGATGGCTATCAACCCGCTTAGGATCGCGATCCAGAGCTTTTTTCAGCAGAATTCGGGCTTTTTTCAAATCCCCGGACAGCAGTCTACCAACGCCAGTGCGATAAATTGTACCGATCTCCTCAGCTTTTTTCTGTCGCCGTCCCCCCTTCCAATTACGGAAGGACAACAAAAAGGCACTGACGATATGGACCCCGTTGCCAATCAACAGACCAAGCAGCAGAACACAGATCAGCATAATCGTCGTTGGCAGGGTATAACTCTGATCACTGGTCAGAAAAATAGTGACATCGCCCGGGTTGATTCCCCAGAAATAGAGAAACCCCAAAGCGAAAACAATAAAAACGAGCATGAACAGTGCAATGACAATCATGGCCATCTCCAGTCTGGTCTACCGAGGAGCAAACCGAGGTTATTTATTCACCGAACTTTTCGACTTCTGTTTTACAGTCAATACAATAGCGGGAAAAGGGACGAACTTCCATACGTCGGGGAGAAATTTCTTCTTCACAGCGCGCACAGAGGCCGTAAACCCCCTGATCTATTCTATCCAATGCGGCATCAACATCTCGCACTCGAGACCGTTGCGTTGCACTGAGATTCATCAGTACTTCCTGGTGGTAGCTGTTAGATGACATATCACCAATATCTGGAACGCCATCTTTGCCCAGAGTCTGTGCTTCCGCATAGACCCGCTCTGACTCCTTCAAAACTTCTTCGCGCATCTGTAATAGATGCGCCTTTATTTCTGCCAACTTGTCTGCGTCCATCGTCCTACCCACCTCCATGAACAAAATAATTTAACTACTGATTATGATAGGGTTCATGCTTGATAATTGTACAGCTTCGATAAAGCTGCTCGAACAGAAAAACCCTGGCCATTTGATGCGTAAACGTCATTTTTGATAACGACACCAGCATGTCAGCCCGCTTGCGCACCAGAGGATCGAGACCATAGGGGCCACCGATAACCAGACACCAGTCACGCCCTGCGTGCAGCATCTCATCAGCAAGCTGTTCCGCCAGTTGTTCCGATCCCAGTTGACGACCCCGCTCATCGAGAACAATCAAACGGGCCTGCTCGGGAACCTTCTCAAGAATTCGTTCCCCTTCACGCTTTAGCAATCCAGTAAGATCGCCTTTGCGCCCTCCCTTTTCTTCCTTAATCTCAACGATTTCTAAAGGAAAATAGCGTTTCAACCGACCGGCATAATCATCTGCGGCTTCGCGTTGCCAGCTCTCTGACAGCTTACCGACACAGACCAGCCTGAGCTTCACTCCACTCCAACCTGTTTTAACTCAACCTCGGGAGCCTCGCTCCACAACCCTTCAAGGTCGTAAAATTCCCGCACCAGCGGCTGAAAAACATGAATCATGACGTCGCCGTAATCAAGCAAGACCCAGCGGCCCTGATCCATACCTTCGACGGCCAACGGCAGGAGTTGATGCTGATGTTTGAATTCACTACGAATATTCTCTGCGATCGCCTGGACCTGACGATCAGAACGACCCGAAGCTATGAGCAGAAAATCGGTCAGTGATGAAAGTTCGCGCACATCAAAAAGCTTGAGGTCAAAACCTTTTTTATCAAGGGCAAAGTCAACGGCTAAATCAACAATTTCATTGGTCTGCAAATTCGTACCTTTTCTCTCTATTGATAGAGCTGATGAAGCTGAATATATTTGATCACTGCCGCTGGAATCTTCTCCCCGACATCCTGGCGCAACGCGAGTTGTTGACGAACTTCTGTGGAAGAAATATCGCGACAGGTATGAGTCACAGCAATCAAAGAAAAACCAGTATCACACTGGAGTTTTTTGGAGTCGGAATCATAACAGAAGCGATCTGCGATAGCAACTGGCAGAAACTCCTGTAAAGAGCCAGAAAAACCGGGGCGCGCGGTCACCACAATATGGGCAAAAGCAAACAACTGAGGGTAATTTTTCCACAGGCTGAGCTCCTGAAAGGAGTCAAGCCCCATGATAAAAAAGAATTCGTCATGCGGATATTCCAGGTGTAGCTGTTGAAGCGTTTCAACCGAGTAACTGGTCCCTCCGCGTCGCCCTTCTATATCATTGGCCTTGAAGTCCGGGAAGTCCTTGAGAGCAGTCTTCACCATAGCCAAACGATGGGCGAAAGAGGCCTGTGATGCTGACGATTTATGCGGGGGCTGGCAGGTCGGAATAAACCAGACCTGTTCAAGTTGACAGCTTTTCTGCACCTCTTCCGCGATATGCAGATGGCCGAAATGAATGGGATTAAAGGTGCCCCCCAGAAGACCGATACGCATCAGGACTCCGTTGATGTTTTCTGTGATGAGTTCGCCACCAGAGCGTGAGAAGTCCACCGCGACTGAAAATGAACGTTTCTTAAACCCTGATCTGACCGTCCCCCAGAACCACAAACTTCCGGGTTGTCAGATCCTCCAGCCCCATGGGACCAAAAGAATGGAGTTTGGTTGTTGATATCCCTATTTCCGCACCTAATCCCAACTGGTTTCCATCAGAAAAACGTGAAGAGGCATTGACCATCACGACACTTGAATTGATTTCACGCAGAAACTGTTGAGAGCGCTGATAGTCGTTGGTAACGATAACCTCCGTATGCAGAGAACCGTAAGTCTGGATATGCTCCCGCGCCTGATCATAGCTGTCCACCACCCGGATCGCCAGTGTGAGATCAAGATATTCGGCGAACCAGTCCTCCTCGGTTGCTACTGTCAGAT
>JAPHSA010000210.1 GCA_026193235.1 Deltaproteobacteria bacterium
AAAGCATCTTTCAATGATTTCGTCAGTGTAAGTTCTGGCAAGTGATACTGCTTACACTGCCGGGCCGCTTCCTGAACAATTTTCTGCCAACGGTCCAAACGTCTTTCTTTACGCTCAGCTTTAACCTGACTCAGGCTTCGTTCCATTTCCACCAAAATGAAGTGATTGACTCCCAGCTCAGTGCCCTTTTGCAGAATCAATTCCGGCTTTTCACCCTTCGGCAGCCCTTGAATCAATGTCAGCTGGCAGGCAGATACGGGGTGATAGACGATCTGAGTAATTTCCGCCCGTCCTGTCTCAGCTAACAGTGCTTCGGCAACACGCCCATGACCATCAAAGAGTTGCAATTGCGTGCCCGGTTGCAGACGAAGAATTTTTTTCACATGTTTTAATAAATCACTCGGCAACATAATAACGTCACCGGTTCTGAATGTTACTTCGGGCAGATAAAAACAGCGCATCAATCTTGCCGGCGAAAAACCAGACAGACCCATTCTTCCGCGTAACGGGTCGAAATATGGTCTAGGGGTAAAGAACTAAAACCATGGCGGACGAAATCTTCCTTCTCCTTGAGAATCCCCGATAAAACCAACCAGCCGCCGGGAGCTAAATGATCGATGAACTGCTGTTTGAGGCGAACATTTTCCTCCGCCAGAATATTAGCTACCAACACATCATAACGACCGGGCAACGCATCCAAAAGTTGATCGGTGACGGTGATTTGCTGATCAAAACCATTTTTTCTGGTATTTTCCCTGGCTACATTACAAGCATCCGCATCGATATCGGTAGCAACAATCGTTGCACAACCCAAGGCTGCCGCTCCCAAAGCCAGAATTCCCGAACCGGTGCCGACATCAAGCATATTCCGGGGCGGATTGGAGCCGCTGAAAAATTCTTCCAACGTTTCCAGACAGAGCCGCGTCGTTCCGTGGGTTCCCGTACCAAAAGCCATTCCCGGATCGATTTCCACGACAGCCAGCCCCTCCTGAAATTGACAGTCTTCCCAACTTGGTCGGATTACTAAACGTTTTCCGATCTTCATGGTCGAAAAATTCTGCTTCCAGCTCTCAGCCCAATCTTCCAGTCGAATAGGTGCTCCCAGTTGAACATTCAGGCCTTTATTCATCAGGGCAGGTGTTTGTTGAAAAGCTTCCTGCAACTCGCTGATCAATTTTTGAGGGTTATGGGCTTTAGAGAAATAAGACTTCAACTGATAGTCCTCAGCTCCATCCAGATCATCATCGGGAACTACGAAAGTATCCAGGATACGCTCCTCAATAACCGTGCCTTCACTTCCAGCATCCGCAAGCAGGGCGCTGACCGGTTCAACAAACTCTCCCTTGACCGTAATTTCAATGGCAAACCACTCATTTTTCATAAACACTAATTAACAGATTCTATCACTTAAAGGCAACAAAGAATCGCGAAAAAACCTCTTTCCTAGCAAAAAAATGGCTTTATTATCCAAGTTTGAGGTGAATTATAGCGGAGAACCAGCAACAGGTCAGTTCCCAAAGAAAGAAATAATTAAAGAAAAATTATTATTATTCTTGCACAAGCATAATGACTCTGTTAAAGTTTGATCTAATTTTCATGAGCTCCCGCTATGAATAGGGGGCAAACTTATAAAAATGTCCTCTATAATAGCTGTTTAGATCCAATCAAATTAAAAGTTACCCGTTTGTAATATTAATTCTACTGAAAAGGTCAGAAAAAATTCAGCCTTTCTGATCAAAAGGACAAAGGAGATCCCCGATGCGCATCCTGGTTGTTGAAGACGAAAAAAAGGTTGCCAGTTTTATTAAGCGCGGCCTGGAAGAAGAAGAGTTTAGCGTCGATGTTGCTTACGATGGCGAAGAAGGCGTGCAGATGGCAGAGAGCTCAACCTACGATCTGATTCTCATGGACGTTATGCTTCCGAAGAAGGATGGGCTGAGTGCCATCCAGGAACTGCGTGAAAAAAGCATCGCCACTCCGATTCTCTGTCTCACGGCGAAGGACACGGTTGATGATATTGTTTCCGGGCTTGATATCGGCAGTGACGACTATCTGACAAAGCCTTTTGCTTTTGCAGAGCTCGTCGCCCGCGTCAAAGCTCTGATCCGCCGTGGCTCACAAGACCGTGGCGCAGAGCTTTATTTTGCTGACCTTCGACTGGATCCTGTCGGCCATAAAGTCTGGCGCAACAATACAGACATCGACCTCACATCAAAAGAGTATTCCCTTCTCGAATATTTTATGCGCAATCCAAACCAGGTACTGACCCGGACTATGATTGCCGAACATGTTTGGGATTATACTTTTGACTCCTTTACCAACATCATCGATGTCTACGTCAACTACCTGCGTAAAAAGATTGACCGCGACTTCGATAAAAAACTGATCCATACAGTTCGTGGCGTAGGCTATGTTCTTAAGGAGTCTGATTAATTGCCTCATAGCGACAAACTGAAAACCCGCCTCCCTTACTGGAATCTGTTTTTTCTTACATTGATCCTGAGTGGAGGCGGTTTTTTTTGGTACGCAAATTATCAGCAGCAGCTTGTATCACGGCTCGACAGTCAACTCTTTGCCGCAGCCGAGTATATTGATTTTTTCTCTGACAAAATCGCTGGGGAGAAGTCTGGCCAGCAGGTCCTGTGTGAGAACATGACCGGCCTTAGAGCTGTTGCCAAAGAGGTTTCGTTTCTGGCTGTTTACTCTCCAACGGGCTCACTGCTCTGTTTTTCAGGATCAAATATTACTGACAATCGCATGCTCTTGGCGCAAAACGTTCCACTCTCGTCAGAACCTGCGTTGAGCGTCGTTAACAATCGACAAGGCGCGTTCCGCCAGTTAATCTACCCGCTTGAAAATATACAAACCCCAACCATATTAACTATTCACAGTGATCTCAAAGGGATTAAAACCCGTCTCAGCATCTTTAGCTCGATCTTATTTCTGGCTGGAATCAGCATTTTAACCAGCTTCTCAATTCTACAACGCAAATTGAGAAGTAGAAACCTCACAGCCATGAGACGTCTGGCCAGATTAATGGACCGAACTAATGCCGACAGCCGGCCACAAACGTTTGAGGTTACCGAGACCGTTGGGCCAGAAGCCCTGGACCTGGCCCAGAGCTATAATGCCTTGATGAACCGAATAGCTGACAGCCTGCTCCGCTCACGCCAGTTTGCTGCGAACGTAACTCATGAACTGAGAACCCCTCTGACGATTCTGCGTGGGGAAACGGAACTGGCACTCAGAAATGGTCGCGAACAGGATCAGTTGCGCCAAGTGCTCGAGTCCAATCTGGAAGAGATCAGCCGTATGAGTTACCTTATTGAAGACCTGCTTTTATTATCAAAAAGTGACCTCGGTGAAATCCCATTAAAAATGGAAGCTTTGGATCTGACTGGAATGGCCTTGGAACTTCACCACCAAACTCAGCTGCTGGCAAACGCCAAAAACATTTCGGTCCAGCTGCAGACACCTGAAGAGCAGGTTATTATTCAGGCCGATAGCTTGCGCCTGCGTCAGGTTTTGCTCAATTTACTAACCAATGCGATTAAATATACCCCTGATAATGGCGAGATCTCAATCAGCCTGGAAGCCAATGACGAGAAAGTTGAAATTGCTATCAGCGATACTGGCATGGGGATTGGCAGTGAGCACCTTGAAAAGATCTTTGAGCGTTTCTATCGCATCAATAAAACTCATAACCGCAATGATGGGGGTTCCGGGCTCGGCCTGGCTATTGTTAAATGGATTGTTGATGCGCATAGAGGTATGATCAAGGTCAGTTCAATCCCAGGTCAGGGCAGCAAGTTCAGTATCAGCCTGCCCCTGTCTGAAAAATTTCATACCTCTGAACCTGTGTCCGACTCTTAAAAAAAAATGGGTTCACTTTCCCCCAGAAATTTTGTATATTTCAACTAGAAATTCCTCCGGGGATTTCGTGCCCCGAAGACCTACCCCCCCTCCAGGTCTTTGGGGCTTTTTTTACCAGCAAAACATACCTCTCCCCAATCAATCTCGTCATTAAATCTTCACTCATATCGCTTTTCATCCTGCTGTTCCCTGATATAATCTGTCAGAATTTATCAATAACAGGAGGACCGATAAAATGACATTTTCCCCTCGTCCTGTCTATCTGAGCGAGTCATTCATGTTGCCGGTGGGTAAATACAACGGCAGACAGCGCCCCGAAATGAGTTTCTTTGGACTGGTTGATGCGCTGCAGCCATTATTGGAAGAAACCTCATGCGACAAAAATAAGATTGATTGCGTCGTCGTCGGCTGTCAGAACCCTTTTGCCTTTTCAGGGATTGATAACGTTGCCGCCAAGATCAGTGGACGGCTTGGGATCAGTGGAGCAAAATCACTGCTGGTCGATACGGCCTCATCATCCGGGGCCAGTGCCTTTGAAGCAGCTTATCTGGAAGTCGCCTCCGGTCAACATGATCATGTACTGGCCATAGGTATCCAGAAAATGAGCGATGTAACAACGGCAGAAGCTACTAGAATTGTTGCCGGAGTGATAGATCGCGAAGAAGCTGAATATGGCTTAACCATGCCGGCCTGCGGAGCCTTGGTGGCCCAATCCCTGATGCAGGAGTTTCAGCTCAGTAAAGCTGAATGGACCGAATACTCAGCACGTTTAACGGAACGGGCCCAACACTTTGCTGCACAGAATTCGGACGCACACCTTAACTATGAGATCCCCGTCAAAAAATATTATGAAGACATAAAAACCGGCAAGAACTATCTCTACTATGACCCCCTGTACTACTATGACTTTTGTCCCATGTCGGACGGTATTGGCGCTTGCCTGCTTACAGCTGATCCAGGCGACGTCCGGGTTGCGGGAGTCGGCTCAGGAACCGACATCCCAACGATTGCTGACCGCCTGACTTTCACCAGTTTTCCCGCAACAACCATTGCCCTGAATCAGGTTCTCGGCATGGCCGGGCTGAAAAACCTAAACGCCCTGGAGGGTTCTATCCATATTAATATGCACGATCCCTTCAATGGTTTCGGTCCGATCAATCTAGCTGACCTCGGAGTTGTCTCGCGCGAGAACCTGCTGGGAGCACTCCTTGATGACAGCTGTACCGGACCAAATGGTCGATTTCCAACCAATTTGACCGGAGGGCTTAAAGGCCGAGGGCATCCACTTGGAGCCACAGGGATGATTCAGATTGTTGAAAACCATCAACTTTTGAAAAAAGGCAGGTTCACCGCCGCCCTCTCCCACTCTATTGGCGGTCCAATTAATAACAACGTGGTGGTCCTGCTGGAGAATGAAGACCATTTCAAAAAGCGGAAACCCACCCCTTACCGAGCAACGGCACGCCCACTCCTCGGCAAGCTGAAACCTGCACATATCAACCTAGAAGCCATTCTCGGCAAGGATCACAAATGCAGCGCTAAATTGGTCGCCAAAACTTCCAAGCATAATTATCGCACAGGGGAGGAAGAGAAAAGCCTGTTACTCTTTTCGAAAAAGTTTGAAGGTGAAAGATATCGCTTTCTTATTGGTGTAGATCCCAAATCGGCGGCCCCTTTACGTGAGCTGAATCCGGGGGACAAAATTCAACTGCAAAAACACAATACTGAGCTCCGGGTTAACGATGTCCCCATTCGCAGATTCTATCGGAAAACGATTGAAGGGATGGTTGAAATGGCCGACACCGCATTCCGTCATCTGCGACGTAAAAAGTGATAGAATTGCGTATCTGCACAGTGCATTGCTCCACCCTACATGCTAGGCTGCGGACATGCGAATAACAGTTAAACAACAAGTCCTGCTGGCTCCGACAACGGTTTTGGTTCTGCTGGTTCTGCTGCTCGGCTTTATGCAGTACACCTACTGGGACCTGGCAAACAAACGTCAGGAAGTAAAAGCCATCGGTTCAACTTTTATTGCTTTGGCAGAATCGGACATGGCCGCCAGACGCTTGCACCTTTTGCTCCGGAGCATGCAGCATACTGGCATGGCTACACCAGAGGACATGGCTCTGGTCGCCGATCTCTATGGACGTTTACAAACCGCTCTAGATCGCCTTGAGCCTTTTGGACCGCTGAAACAATCCGGGCAGATTTCACAGTTAAAAACCCTGGCTGAAAACCTTAATCCTGCAGACAGCCCTGAGGTGGGAAAAACCGCCGAGCTCTTTGCCCGCTTCAGAACAGAATTATCAGCAGTCTCCAACATCACCCAGATCCACCGCAACAAGCTCCGCCTGACTCACGATCAGGATATCAATCAACTGGTCCAACGCACCACACTTGTTTCCATGACGGTGCTGGTTCTGGCGATTCTTCTGGGGCTTTATATTTCGGTCTATTTCAGCCGTCGGCTGCTGGAACGCATCCAGATGCTGTCCCGCAATGCCAGCCGGGTTGCCGATGGAAAGCTTGAACTCCCCGCGGCGCCTGAGCGCATTCGCGACGAACTGGATGCGCTCGGACTGTCAATCAGTCGCATGGCCAAACGCTTAATCCAGGTTGTTGGAACAGAGAAGTTACTTGAAGGGGCGGAAGACGAACGGCGGCGAATCGCCATGGATCTCCATGATCAATCGCTAGCTGATCTCTCTGCAATTCTGCGGGGCCTGCATAATCTGAAAAATGAAAAATCTGATCAGGATATTGCGATTCAGGCTCACCATCTATCTCAGGATCTTGAGCGGGCGATTGCCAACCTGCGTGACATCATGAACAATCTGCATCCGCAGACCCTTGACATTCTCGGCCTGGGTGCAGCCATAGAAGCGCATCTGGAACAACATTGTGGTAACGCTGATTTACCTGAATACCACTTTTACCTCGACCCCAGGGTTAATGACTTAAATCTCGACCGAATTCAACAACTCACCCTTTACCGCATCGCTATTGAAGCGATTCAGAATGTGATTAAACATGCGTCAGCCAGTCGCTATGAAGTCAACCTTGAACTACGGGAAAAGACCCTTGTTCTGGTTGTGGAAGACAACGGTCAGGGAATCATAGAAAAAAGTAATCACTCTGGTCGGGGGCTGAACAATATTCGCGAACGAGCAAGGGCCATTGGTGCAGATGTTGAGTGGAAAGCATCCCGTTTTTCCAGCGGCACACGCTTTGAACTTTCACTTTTTTGTAACTGAGATATTTCTGCGGAGGCATCATGGACAGCCTTGATATTCTTATTGCTGAAGACAATCCAAAAGATTTTGAATTTCTTGAAAATCTGCTGGGGTGCTGGGAGGAATCGGTCAACATTACCCGTGCTCCTAACGGCCGGGTAGCTCTGGAAATTGGCCTGTCCCGCACCAACCCACTGGTCATCAGTGATATTCAAATGCCGGAAATGAATGGTATTGATTTCGCTAAACAACTCTGGGAAAAGCAACCGCAGGCGCGCATTGTTTTCTGGAGCCAGTTCAAAGATGAAATGTATGTCCGCTCACTGGTAAAAATTGTCCCGCCGGAAACCGTCTATGGCTATATTCTCAAATCCAGCCCGCGCGAACGCATCGCCTCCGCCATTCATACAGTTCTCATTGAAGAGCAGTGCTGGATTGCTCCCGAAGTCCGCAAAGTTCAAGGTCGAGCCGGCCACAGTTTAACCGCTCTCTCAGATATCGAATATGAAGCCTTGCTCGATATTTCTCTCGGTCTCACAGATAATTTGATTGCCCAACGGCGCTACCTCTCTCGCCGTGGCATACAGAGTCGGCTCAACTCACTCTATAACAAGCTGGCCCTTGATCAAGAGCAGTTTCATAGTGACAAAGTTGGTGATTCTTTCAATTTGCGCAACCGCGCTGTAGCCGTTTCTCTGGCTCGGGGATTGGTCAACGCCTTCGAGATGGAAAGCGAAGAAAAAGATTTTCAGGACTGGTTTCAACGATTTAAACGCACTCACAAAGAAAAAACCTAACCTAACTGGTCTGACCGAAAGCTTTATATTGCTCTTCTGGCCATCCCATCTCTCGCATCCTCTGCCTACTGACTGCAGAAGAAATCATCCATAACATACATGCTCTAAACTTGTTTTAAATCAACGGCTATGGTAAAAGGTCTTACCAAAATAATTGGAGACGTGCATGACCACAGTATTCAAACCAATCCGACCCAAAAAGCTTTCTGAAGAGATTGTTGATCAAATTAAAGAACTGATCTCACGCGGAGATCTGGGCCCGGGACAACGCATCCCTTCGGAGCGCGAGCTGGCGACATTTCTTGGAGTCAGCCGCCCTTCCGTCAGAGAAGCGATCATGGTGCTCGAAGCTATGGGCTTCCTCGAATCCCGTCAGGGGGGTGGAACCTATGTTCGCTCTCTCGCCGATGTTTCTATGGCCGACCCATTAGCCAGCATGGTCGAACGGCGAGATCCCAGGATGTTGCACGCTCTGACCGAAGTGCGTATCGGCCTGGAAACCTGGTCAGCTTATCTGGCGGCAAAACGTGCCGAGAAGCCCGAACTGGATCGATTGCGTGAACTTTACACCATTATGGAAGAACAGGCTCAAGATGGAGGCTGGGATCCGGAGGTCGACTTCCAGTTTCACCTGACCATCACGGCGGCAACCCATAACACCTTGCAGGTTCATGTACTCAATACAATTCAGACCCTGTTTCAAACGACAATCATGGTTGCCCTGGGTGAATTCTACAGCAAAGAAGGCTACATTGAATTACTGCTCAATCATCACCGAGAAATTCTTGAGGCCATTGAAGCCCGTGACCCTGAGCGTGCCCGAGAATGGATGCTCAAACACCTGACTCTGGTGGAGGAAAAACTCGCACTGTTTTTACAGAAAGAACGTCCGGATACGGCTTGAATACCCCCACCATGCTATATTTTAAAGGCTGCCACTTGGCAGCCTTTTTGGTTTGCAGCGAACATGCTAAAGTTCGTGCTTTCAATATCATCAGAAAAGAGGAGCAGCAACTGATGGAAAAACTCTACCAGGCAACTCTGGAAAAATGGGGAGAAGAAGCCCAATATGATCAGGCAGTGGAAGAATGTGCTGAGTTAATTGCAGCGTTGAAACATTTTCGCCGCGGGAAAATTGAGCGGCATGTGGTGATCGATGAATTGGCTGATGTCACTCTGATGCTCGGACAACTGACCTGGATGTTCGGTGAAGATCAGGTTAAGAGTGCTGTAGAAACAAAGCTAGCAAAACTACAAAAACTACTCAATCAAGCGTAATAATACTGTTCGGAGGATAATTATGGCAATCATTGAAGGGCAACCTGCCCCGGATTTTAATCTGACGGGAAGCGACGGCAAAGAGCACAGGTTACAGGATTATGCCGGCAAAAAACTGATTATTTATTTCTACCCCAAAGACAATACTCCAGGCTGCACCAAGGAATCCTGTGCCTTTGGTGAAATGTTTACCGAACTTCAGTCCATGGGCGTTAACCTGCTTGGTGTCAGCAAAGACAGTCTCAGCTCCCATGACAAATTTATCAGTAAATTCAAGCTACCCTTCACCCTGCTGGCTGACCCCGATAAAATCATGCTGCTGGATTACGCTGCCTGGGGAGAAAAAAAGCTGTGTGGAAAGGTCAGCATGGGATGTATACGTTCGACGGTGCTGATTGATGCTGACGGGACTGTCATCAAACACTGGCCGGTCATAAAAAATGCGGCTGAGCATCCGCAACAGGTCCTCGATGTTCTAAAGGAGCTCTAAGCCATGGAGGAACAAAGCCGGATCAATGCGTTTCTCGATTTCCTACAACCACAAATAGAGCAGGAAATTCATGTCGGCCCCTGGTTGACGATTGATCAGCAGAGGATTGATCAGTTCGCCCAGATCACAGGTGATCAGCAGTGGATTCATACCGACCCGGAACGCGCCGAGAAGGAATCCCCTTACGGATCAACCATTGCCCATGGCTATTTAACCCTGTCGCTGCTGCCTCATCTGACCGAAAGCAATCATCCTGATTTTTTTCAAAAAAATTATCCGGGAATGAAATATCGCGTCAATTACGGATTGAATCGGGTGCGCTTCCCGACTCCGGTCAAAGTAGGGGCCAAAATCAGAGCCAGAACGACAATTCAAGCAGCAGAAAAAATCAAAAACGCTGTGCAAATCTGCTATCTGATCACCGTGGAGATCGCTGGGGAAGACAAGCCGGCCTGCAGTGCGGAATTTCTGGCTCGTCTGTACGCTTAGCATAAGAAAAGGCCCCTATTGAACAGGGCCTTTTCGTTACAACAGGGTCACTTACGAAGACTTACTTTTTCAGCGTGTAGATTGCCGCATATACCGCGTGAGGATCGATACTGTTGGCAACGGCAATCGCTTTCATTGTTTGACCTGGCTCGGCCTTGATACCCTGTGAGGTGAGGCCCTGAACAATAACCGCTGGATTTAATTGATACATCCCGCAAATCTGGTTCAAAGTTCGGTTGCCTGTTCCGCCGGGGGCCTCTTCCGGCATTTCGACACCAGCGTCGGAAGCAGGACCAGGCTTGATCACCTGATAGATCTTTTGTGGTGATATCTCATTCGCATCAGCTATTTCCTGCATAGTGCTCGCGGGAGAGGCAACGACAATTCCTGCTGCCTTAAGCGCTGCCAGGCTTTCCTCCAGATCAACCTTAACCTTGTCAGCAAAATCAGCCAGAGGTGACAACTCTGCATGACCATAGGGTGGCTCACCGTACCTAAGATTCGCCTTAGCGGTAATCGCTTCACCGAAGTGGATGATAGAACTCAGAGGCGGAATCCCTGCCAAGGTTCCGAAAAACACCACCAGAGTCAGGATCAAAGAAATATTAAAGTCAGGGGTAAAAACTTTTAATTCTTTGGATTTGTTTTTCATGTAGCTGATCATTGGTTTCCAGTTGTAGTAAACATGCAGGATAATCGCAATCAGCATCAGGACACCAAGGTTGATATGGACAGAGCCCCAATCCACCTTACTCAGACCCCAAAGTCTGTAACCCGCCCAGTAGGCAACCCGACCCGATGGAACAATATAAAGAACGATACTGGTCATCATGAGCAGAACAAAAGATATCAGCGCTGTTAGCGAAGTGATTTTACGCATATTCATATTTCACACACCCCTTGATGAGTCTTTATTTTGCGATAGTAGCAGAAGGTCAATATTGAAATCGTAAAGTTATTTAAAGATTCACATTTTTTTAGTTAAACAGCCGGAAAACTCACAACAGCTTAAAAATAAAAAAGTATGCTCGTAAATTTAAGATTTTCATTAACTTATAACTTAAATAAAAATGATATCGGTAAGACCGGATTGACCTGATGGAGTAAATAGAGCGAAGAGGTAGAAAAGTTATCTTACTAAAGAGTCTTGAGTTGTCCTCCACATTGGTTATGGACATAGGTTCTGTTTCTGCTCAAACGTCGGGCCCGATGGAATTCTGCTCCACATGTCTGACAGACGGCGATCAGCTTCAGGCGTTGCTGATGAAGATTTCTCACTGCTTCACTCTCGCCTGTACTTCTGGGTGCTATGCCTAGAGCTTTCGCCCACTTCTTCCACGCAGGGCCATGAGCACGCCGATAAGAATTTTGGGGCCGTTTGCGGGATAAATGATCACAGGCGTGAGCAACTTCATGAAGGAATGTCTGCTTCAGGGTTTCCGGTTCCTGGGCAAACTGTAAACGGATGCAAATTGGTTCATGCGCCTTTGAAACATAGACTCCCAAACTGCGCGTCGCCCGACTGTGCCGAACCGGAATTCGGGCAATCTTTTGCAGAAAACTAGCGACTGAGGAATCTGAATTCTCGTTAACAGCCTTTTCTACGCACTGCCAGAGACCAAATTTATCGGCGAATTGCTTAACTGTCATGACGCTCTACTTTGGGATTGGGTCTAAATGGAACTGTTCATTTTTTACCATAGAACCCGACACATTGTGTCGGGCTTTTTTACCTGCTCAGACAAACGGCAACTCCATCTGCAGCGATTCAACAACGGGGATATCAGTTGTCAGATGGGAGAGGGTCACCCCTAAAAGCCTCACAGCACGAGCTCCTGCGTCCGTTTTCTGCAGCAACCTTTCTGCTAACGCGAAAATAGCCTCCGCCGTTTCAATTGGTCTTTCGTGGCTGTGTCTACGGGTCACAATCTGAAAATCAGCGAACTTCACTTTCAAGGTCAGGGTCATTCCGCTGGTCTGTTTGCTCTCCAGCAAAGCAGCGACCCTCTGGGACAAATCGCCAATAATCGTCAACATTTGCCCAATATCAGCGGTATCTTCACTTAATGTTGTTTCTTTCCCGATCGACTTACGCACCCGGTTAGGCATCACCGGTCGCAGATCGATACCGCGTGCGATATCGAAATAGTATTGCCCTGAGTTACCAAAGTTCTTGTTCAGTTCCTCCAGAGTATGTTGACGTAAATCAGCACCACTCATAATGCCCAACCGGTGCATCTTGCTTTCGGTGACCCGCCCCACTCCGTGAAAACGCCGAATGGGCAGTTGGGCGATAAACCCCTCCGCCTGTTCTGGCGTAACCACAGTCAGTCCGGCGGGTTTGTTGACATCAGAAGCAATTTTGGCGAGAAATTTATTGTAAGAGACTCCCGCCGAGGCCGTCAGTTCTGTCTTTTGTCGGATTTCGTTACAGATACTTTGGGCAACCCAGGTGGCTGATTGGATATCTGGCTTGTTAATCGTGACGTCCAGATAGGCTTCATCCAACGATAGCGGCTCAACCAGATCGGTATACTGATGAAAAATATCTCTGATCTGAAGTGAAACCTGTTGGTAAACAGCGAAACGGGGCCGGACAAAGATAGCTTGGGGGCAAAGACGGTAAGCTCGGGCGCAAGACATCGCAGAATGGATGCCAAACCGGCGAGCTTCATAGGAGCAGGTCGCCACAACGCCGCGGCTGTCCGGATTGCCCCCGACAATAACCGGCTTTCCCCTCAGCTGAGGGATATCTCGCTGTTCCACCGCTGCATAAAAAGCATCCATATCAACGTGGATTATTTTTCGGAAAACATCGATCATAGCGTACAGATTCCCTGGTTACAAAAGCACTTGGAAAACCAGAGACTTTAACGAAGGAATGGAAAGAAAGGTGCGATCAAAACCAGAAAGCTATTTTATCTCTTCATCCACGAGCTATTGATTTGCTTCGTGATTTTCGTGTCCATCAATGAGCAAAGCGAATGGGTGGTGACATCAGCCTCTTCACCAAACTCAGAGCCTCGAAATAAAACCCTCTATACGATTTCAACCAGTTCTAAATCAAAATTGAGAATTTTTCCGGCCATGGGATGATTGGCATCAAGGACAACCTTTCCATCATCAACCGATTTAACCCTCAACACCAGCGGGGTTCCATCTTCTAATTGGGTTTGGAACTGCTGGCCGGTTTCCGGGCTCAGCCCCTCTTCAAATTGATTCGGATCGGCATCAAACACCATCTCCTGGTTATAGGGGCCGTAAGCATCCTCTTCTTCAAGACGCACCTGCTTGGTCTCGCCAACCTTCATGCCGATCACCGCCTGGTCAAATCCGGGGATGACCTGTCCGGCACCGACCTCAAATTCAAAGGGTTCGGCCTTACGTGAAGAATCGAAGACTTCACCATCATCAAAAGTTCCCGTATAGTGAAGCTTGATCGTGTTTCCTGCTGCAACTGCGGTCATTGAATCTCCTCTGCTAAAAGACTATACAAAAAGCTGTTAGGTTAGCGCCCATACGCCTTGGGACGAAGGAATCGGTGATCAAGACGCAACCCCTGGTAAAGTGAAATCACGCAATGAAAGCTGAACAACCTCAAGAGCAGGCCTATTGCACCCTCTGTGGGCAACCATTGAATGAACGGGAACGCGAACTCTGTAAAGAGCAGGCAAAACGCTTTGATCATCAACTGCTCTGCCTTGCCCATCAACGGATATTTTGTGGCTGTCCAGGAGTTAGAGGGCAGAAACTACCCTGATGCTTTGCTCAGGTCAAATGCTACTTTTTAACTGATGAATAGTGGTTGAGATGAATTTTGGTCTTTTTCAGCGCATCAGCATTATGCCCGGCCTTTTTTTCATCAGGGTAACCCACGGCAATCACAATGGGCACTTCCTTTCCTTCCGGCAAGCCAACCAGCTGCCTGACAAATTCTGAAGCGCTGAGTTCGTCATTGTGCTCACGTAGACGCAGTTGAGCCCAACAACTTTTCAAACCCAGCTCTTCCACCGCCAACTGGGCAACAATCGCAGCGATAGCACTGTCCTCAATCCAGACATCAGAAATTTGTGGATCAGCAGCAATGACGATCGCCAGTGGGGCGGTCGCAAAGAAGGATGTGCCATGTGCCTTGGCGGTGACCAGGCGGTCCAAGATTGCGGGGTCGTCCACCAGGACAAATTCACAGGGCTGCAGATCTCTGGAAGTTGGCGCCCGCAATAATGCCTCACTGATGAGTTTAATTTTTTCCGTCTCGATCGGTTGCTCTTTAAACACCCGGATGCTTCTACGCTGGCGCAGTAAATTCAACATTTCATCCCCTACGAATCAGTTAAGTTCGCCCACATCTGAGCGCGTTGTCGAAACCCTTCCGATCAGTCGATAGACAGCTTCAAGCATGTCAGGCACGTAGCAGTCGGTCCGCTGAACGATACCAAGCAGATAGTTATCAATGGGAAAGACATAAAAGTGTCGGCTATTCACCCGGCTGAAACTGAGATATCGGCAATAGCTAAACCCGATTCTGGTCTTGATGTCATTAGCCTGTCCTCCAGCGATCTGCATCAGTGTTGAATAGACCTCGGGATCTTCCAGTGTCTGCCCAAGCAGAACACCATCAGTTTTAATCAACAAGCAGCCTGCGACACCATCGACCTTATTTACCTGAGCAACAAAATCTTGTGCTGTAGCCATCCAGGTTACCTCGCTAGTAATTTTTTAGGGCTGGGGCGATAAGCTGACGATATTCTTCAGCCTTTCTTGCGTCACCAATTTCGCCATTGATTTTCTCAACCAGATTATCAATACGGGAGAAATCGGCACCGGCTTCTATCCATTCTTCAGTGACCTCGTCAAAAACGAATTCTGCCATCGGTCCAAGAATTTTTGCCAGGGCTCCCTTCATCTCAGCTAAGAGCCCTTTCAAATCCGCACTGATTTCTTGTTGAACTTTTGCTGCTGGTTGTTGAGAAAGCTTTTTAACGGCCGGTGCCTGAACAGAACTTGCTTCTGTTTCTGCAGCCGTTGCCGACGAAAAAGCGTCACCTTTAAACTCTTCCTGAAGCAGATTAAACGACATGCTCAAAAGATTGTGGTTGAAGGATGGATCACAGATAGCAAAAATCAGCGTGTTCCGCTCTAGCTCGCGCGCCACCACGACCGATTCATCATAGTTCAAGGTGATGTCGGTCAGATCATCAAAGCTCATGCGTCCCGCCGCATAGAGTTTCGTCAGATGCTTACCGACTACATTCAACCGTTCAGGCTTAAAAATAACCGGAAGGTTCGTCGCCTTAAGACCCTCCTGAGAACTAAATATACAGGCCCCGATAACTCCAGGAATCACTTTGAGCTCATCAATTAAATGCATCATCGCTCTATCCTCTCCCAGCGGTTCTCATCACCGCCTGTGGTCAACTCTATACTGATCGAACAACCGGACAGACCGCTAACGATTGAGATAGCGCTTGACTTCTTTAATCACCAACTGCGCCTGGGTTCCCGGTTTCAATTTCGTTAAAATGCGCTGCTGCTGGCTGTGAAACAACAAATAGCGACTGCGGCTGGCGGTATTAAAAACAATGGAATTATAAGCGCCAAAGTTCAGGGCTTCGGCTAACGGCTGAATCAAATGCTCGAAAACGGCCGGATCGATGCCCTCTAACGAACATGCTCCGGAATTCTTACTTTCCAGTGAACTGTCTTTGTCAAAAACGACAAATTCCTGTACTGGGGCAAGCTTTGTCAACACTTCTTTCAAGCGTTTTCGCGTCAGGTTTTCAGGAGCTGAACCCTGGGAGCTGTCCGCTGAAGCCTCCTGAGTTGCCTCTTTGATCCGTTCAACGACATCCGTAAGTTCAGTCTTTTCCAGCTCAGCCGCTTCGTCCTTACGCTTAAAAGCATCAATCAGCAGATGCTCCATCGGCATATTGATCACATCATCTTGACGCCGACAGACCCCATCCATTTCTATTTCAGCATCGTTCCAACTGACAATTTCCAGCGCGGCGGACATGCCCCCAAGTTCGCCGACTTCAGCATCGATCAACTCCCCGCGGCGGATATAAAGATAGGCTGGCTGTCCGGAAGCAGTGACTTTTAAAGTACAGTTTTTCTTTTCCACCTTCATCAGCTGCAGAAACGTTGCCAGGGTAATCCCCCGAATAAAACTTTTCCCGCCAGCATTCAGGCCGTTGAAGATCCCCTCTTCAAGCATTTCCAGATCGAGCGGTTTTTCCAGAAACTGCAAGGTATCCATCTTCGCCAGCCGAGCCTCTATTTCCGGAGTGCCAAAGGCTGACATAACAATAACCGGCAATTGAGGCTGATGGCGGCTCACCCAGGCAAGCAATTCAAAACCATTCATTTCTGGTAATTTCAAGTCCGTCACCAAAAGATCCACGGCCAAAGAACGCAAAACATCAACGGCCTCACGTCCATTTTCAGCAGTGAGTACCTGAAACTTGTCTTTGTGACTGCTAAGGCCATCCTTCAAAGAGAGAAGGAATGATTTTTCATCATCGACTATGAGAATTTTTTTCACAATGTCCTCTGCTGAAGTCAACTAATTTAACGCTACGAACCGCTACCGAATTGGTTCTACTGTTCTTTTATACGGCGATTGGCAGCCTGATAGTCACCTGAGTTCCTGAGCCAGATTGGCTGGCCACATCGATATCAGTGTTCATCATTGCTAACAGTTTACGGGTAATCACCAGCCCCAATCCGTTTCCAGTGACCTTACTGGTATTGAAGGGCTGGAATAAATGTTTTAATTGCTCCGGATAAATACCACAACCATTATCGGCAATGATCAACCAGACCAGTTTTCCACGCGTTTCTGCGCTGATAGCAATCTCTGATCCGATGCGATCCTTCAGGGCATCCGCCGCATTATTGAAAATATTCAACAGGGCCTGATGCAGCGCCCGTTCATCAATCCTGACACGGGCAATATCGAGAGGGATATTAGTTCTGATACGAATCCCATAGGAATGAAAATCACGCTCCACCAGCGAAATAAACTTTTCCATGAACTCAACCAGATGCCAGTCCTTGAGCTCAACATTGTCGTAGAGACTGAAAGTTTTTAACGCTTTCAGAAGATATTCCATTCTCCCGATATCTGCCAGCCCGCGCTCGACATATTCTGTCAACATTTCCGGCGAAGCGGTTGGGGCATTCTGCTTCAGAACACTGAGAGCCATTTTCAGTGAATTCAGAGGATTACCGATTTCGTGGCGAATTCCGGAAAAGATAAATCCGATATTATCCATGGCATTGGCTGCCTGGGCAATCGATTCGAGGCGGCTTTTCTCGGTGATATCACGGATAAAAACGCAACGATAGCGCTGCGCTGCCTGGTAAACCGAATGCCCGAATAGACGCCCCTGATAGGTGACCTGATGGGAAATATGACCAGCCCGCTCAAAATCATCCAGTTCTTCGATATTGCGAACAAACAGATCGTACAACCCCTGGTAATTGCGACAGAGTTGATCGTCCTGCAATACTTCAAAAAAAGCCGCGTTGCAATAGTCAATTGCCCGTTTCTCGATATCAAGGACCAGAATCCCGATATCGATATGCTCAAGCAGTTGAGCAAACCCCCAAGTGTTTTTTAAACCCTCATCCAATTGTTGGGCCGCATCCCACACCATTGAAGCAATCCTTTGAGCAGGTCAATTGCCAGAAAATCCGGTAAAACAGCATTATATCAGTCAAGAACAAATATTCAAGAAAACTAATAAAACTCAAAGAGACAGCCTATTCCTCCATCGCGATAAGACTACAAAGATCGGCCAGTTCTCCTCCGGTTAACGATTTCAGCTGGGCAAGCGTGACCGGAACGGCAGAATGGCTGTTGCCAGCAGCAGCATAAACTACTGGAAAGCGCTCCAGCGATCTATCCAGCAGGATTGGCAAATCTTTCGGCAGTAAAAATGGACAGACGCCACCCGGAGCATAGCCTGTATGCCTGATAACGTCCTCGGTCTGGGGCAGCTTCACCTTACCGGTCAGAGCAAAGGCTTTTTTCAGTGGAGAACTCTTTACCTTCATGTCTCCGCAGGTCACAACTGCAACCGCCTTGCCGCCGATCAGAAACAGGAGCGTTTTAGCAATCTCCGCCACCGAGCAACCGACCGCGGCTGCCGCCGTCGCTGCGGTAGCGGTCGGCTCATCATACTCCCAGACTTCAATATTATGTGCGGCGAGATACTCTTTTAGTTCTTTGAGCTCCGCCATTATCCGGCCAGCCTTTTTTCAAGGAGTTGTTCAGCTTCCTGAGCCAGTTCTGGATCCAGACGCGGATCGCCAACAACTTTTTTGAGCAGTTTCAAGCCGTCTTTCTGCCAATTACGCGCGAAATAAGTCTGGGCAACCCGTAATTGCCATCGGGGATTTTGTGGATCCTCCCGACAGGCGGCATTAAAGGTATCGAGAATCCGGCCAAGCTCACGACCATGACGCAGCCAGAACTCAGCTAATGGTAGATTGACCCCGCCACCGCATCCGGCAGCCGGCAGTTTTTTTAAAACATCTTCAGCCTCATCCACTTGACCGCCGTGCTCTAGAACTGAGGCTGCCAGCAGCATAAAACTCGGCTCTTTATTCCCCGCGGCTAAGCCGAGACGGGCTTGATCGCTCGCTTTTTTCAGTTTTCCCTGCTGCACCAGGAGCGAAGCGAGTTGAGCATGGCAGAAAGACGGATCAACACCTTGCTCAAGACATTGGTACAGACGTTCTTCCGCTTTACTAGGATCACACAAGCTGGTCAAGACCGGAATCAAAGCTTCGACGGCAATTAATAGTCCCGGATTCTGCACCAACGCAGCTTCCAGCTGTTTTTTCGCCCCATCCAGCTGACCCAAGCGCGCGAGTAAAGAACCCAGTTCAAAAAAGTAGAGGTCATCCTGTTCTTTTTCCTCGACCTGTTCCCAGAGGGGGAGTGCCTGCTCATCATTCCCGGCATGAGAT
>JAPHSA010000228.1 GCA_026193235.1 Deltaproteobacteria bacterium
GAATCGAAGCGGAGCAAGCGCTGACTGAATGTCAGAAAAGTCGCCAGGGATGGCGGCGCCAGCGAGCGAAGGGGAGCCGACGCAGGAGTGAACAGGAAGTTCGATCCGTAGTGGGCGATCACATCTACCTCCGCCAATAATAAATGGTCAGTCCTATTTCAGGGCTGGCTATTTTCATATCTGCAGTCCCCTCTTGACAGCTCTCCACATGGGCATATGGCGAACGAATTCTGTCATTTCAACATCAAATTTGGGGCAAAAATCCTTTCCCGGACAAAGATCAAAATTAAAAAGCCCATTTCATCGCAATACTCCCTTGTCGCTAATTAATGGAATGTTTCTTGCTGTTTACATGGGGGTTTATCCGTATGCGGCAGCCCTTCTTACTTGAAGTTTGTGTACATACCGGTCTACAAAACAGCCGGTCATATTTTATTTCTTGGGAGGAATCATGAAACGGCATCAAACAAAACAACTCTTTTTTTCGGTCCTTATTTTTTGCGCTCTTCTTTTTTCGGCATCGAGCCTGTTTGCTGCACCAATGTTATCCATCGATGACTGTATTAAATGTCATGCCCTACAGCCAAATGAAATAGAAACGGCTGGAGCAGCACACAAGGAGCAGATCAACTGTCTTGATTGCCACGTTGGCCACAGGCCTGTCAGCCCCGACAATATCCCCGCTTGCGCCCAATGCCACGAAGGCACAGAACATTACGCCCTTAGTAACTGCATGAGCTGTCATAATCCACACCAGCCGTTGAATGTCGTGCTTGAAGGAGAGCTGAAAGCAGAATGTCTGACCTGTCACGTTGAGCAGAACGCCCAGCTGGTTGCCAACCCAAGCATGCACACCGAAGTCTCCTGTAACTTCTGTCACGCGGACACCCATGGAAACATTCCTGACTGTACCGCCTGTCACGAACCACACTCGGCAGAAATGGTGCAGAAGGACTGTGCCGTCTGTCACGCAGCTCACCAGCCAACCGTTCTCGAATATCCTGATACCACCCAGAACCTGTTATGTGCCGCCTGTCACGACACTGCCTATGATCAGCTTCTGGCAACACCAACCAAGCACCGTTCTGTCGGTTGTGTTGAATGTCACGCCAGCAAGCACAAAACCGTTCCGCAGTGTGCCGATTGTCATGGCATGCCACATGCCGCTGGTATTCACGCAAAATTCCCACAATGTGGCGACTGTCATAATACGGCTCATGATCTGAATAATCTGAGCAAATAGAATGACCAGACTGAAATCTTTTCTGCTTGCTGCTGTTCTTCTCTCCTCTCTCGGGGCGGCGTATGCCGCCCCGGCGCAGCAGCCTGTTCAGCAGCTCAATCGACCGCAGCAAAATGCAGCTTTATATGCTGCCGCACCGCAACCACTGACTCTGGAGCAGTGCGGGCAATGCCACCCGAAGCATTTTAAGGATATTAAGCAGACCGGCGGGAAGCATCAATTCGACTGCCGGGAATGCCATTCTATTTTCCACGCTTATAATCCGCGGAAGAACAATTACGCCGCAATCATGCCCAGCTGTAACCTCTGCCACACGCTCGTTCATGGGGAAAAACATTCTCAATGTCTTAACTGTCATCAGAATCCGCACGCGGCCCAAAAGCCTCCGGCAATAAATCTTGTTGTCAATCTCTGTTCTGATTGCCATGCAAATCAGCAAACTCAACTGAACGCTTTCCCCAGCAAACATACGCAACTGTCATGCGACAATTGCCACCACACTGAGCATGGTCTGATTCCATCCTGTGCCGAGTGCCATCAACCCCACTTTGAAGCCCAGGCATTTACAGAATGCAAAGCTTGCCATGATGTCCACCAGCCGCTAGCCATCAACCTGGCTGAGGATGTTGAGCTAGAAACCTGCGCAGCCTGCCACAGTGATATCTTTGCAAAATGGCAAAAAACTCCAAGCAAACATGGCCAGGTAAGTTGCGCAGCCTGCCACCAGGTTCATAAGCAGATTCCGCAATGTCAGGACTGTCATGCGACACCAGCTTCGCATAGCAAAAATTTACTGGCGAAGTTCCCGCGCTGCCTGGATTGCCACCTGGATGTTCATGATTTGCCAACGAAAAATTGACTTCAGGATTATTTGCGCGTGACAAAAAGAATCCACAGACGGCTTCTCTCTCATTCTCATTGGCTGCTTATCGTCCCCGCTGTTAGGGGCGGACGATACAGCACAGACGGATAATGAATTTTTTGCAGCACATGCCATATCAGGAAAATTGAAGGGGTAAAAACAGAAGGGTTA
>JAPHSA010000166.1 GCA_026193235.1 Deltaproteobacteria bacterium
TGCAAAAAGTTTCATCAACTATTAAAACCAACAGGATTCAGCTAAACTGACAGCCAACCCAACAAAAAAGACTAAAGGAGAACTTACATAATGCCCAAACTTGATGAAATTATGACGCGTGGAGGGGATAAGGGGAAAACCAGCCTGGTTGACGGTTCACGGGTTTCTAAGTCCTCCCAGCGGGTTAAAACCTACGGCACGGTTGATGAGTTGAATTCCGTGTTTGGTCTGGTGCGTTGCGAACTGCTGCCGGACCAGTTGCTGGAAAAAGTTCTTCTGATCCAGAATCATCTTTTCAATCTGGGCGGCGAATTGGCGACTCCGATCGAAAGCGAATTTTCTGAACGCCTGCCGAAAATTGAACAAAGTCACATTGATCGGCTGGAAGCTTGGCTGGAAGAAGCCCGTAACCAACTGGAACCGGCGGAAAACTTTGTCCTTCCGGGGGGAACCCGGGCGGCAGCATTTCTTCACCTGGCCAGAACCGTGACCCGGCGTTGCGAACGTGAATTGGTAACTCTGATGGAAACCGAAACAATCAATCGATCCTGTCTCAGTTTTCTCAATCGCCTGTCTGATCTCTGTTTCGTCTGGGCGCGCCTGAGTAATGATTGTGGAAAGACAGATATCCTCTGGAATCCTGGACAAAGTCATCCGGCCAGCTAAACCAGCTATTGGGACAGGCTCTTATCCGTTAAGGTTCCGTCTCCTTCAAGAGCCTTGAGGATGGGACAGTCATCGGTCGGCCCCTGTCCATTACAGCATTCATCTAGAGCTTCCAGCGTCTGCTGAATGTTTTTCAGGTCACTGATTTTCTGCTTTATATCCTCGATTTTTGCTTCAACCTGCAGCTTGACAGCGCTTTTGCTGGCTGAGGGGTCATGCCGCAGAGAAAGCAGTTCTTTGATCTCTCTGAGGGTAAACCCAAGGGTCTTGGCACGTTTGATAAAGCGTAATCGGCTGACCGCCTGGCTTGAGTAAATGCGGTAATTTGAGTCGCTGCGTTCCGGAGGCTCGATTAATCCTTCTCTTTCATAGAAGCGCACTGTTTCAATGCCAAGCCCTGCGCCTTTAGCTACCTTGCCGATCGTCAAACGATTCATGCGGACTCCTTATTTTATCCGGAATTAGATCCCTGGCCTTAAGCCTAAAGTATACTACAGAGTCAGGGCCTTCCCCAAACAGCCGCCTTTTGCGCCAAATACATTAGACCGGTGCTTTAAAACGCCTCAGCCGCACGGCATTGCCAACAACAGTCAACGATGAAAGCCCCATAGCGGCAGCGGCATACATCGGATTAAGCAGAATGCCAAAAACCGGGAAAAGCACCCCCGCAGCGAGCGGAATCAGCAGAGTATTGTAGGCAAAAGCCCAAAAGAGATTCTGCCGGATGTTGCGGATGGTCGCCTTACTCAGTGCAATCGCACTGACAACACCAGTGAGTTCACCACTTATCAAGGTGATATCTGCGGCTTCAATAGCAATGTCGGTTCCCGTACCGATGGCAATGCCAACATCTGCCTGCACCAGGGCGGGCGCGTCGTTGATCCCATCTCCGACCATGCCGACCTTCTGACCATCGGATTGCAGTCGTTTGATCTCGGCGGCTTTCTGTTCCGGGAGCACCTCAGCCAGCACACGGTCAATCCCAACAGCCCTGGCAATGGCTTCAGCGGTGCTGCGATTATCACCGGTCAGCATAAACACCTGCAGGCCTAACTTATGCAGTGCACGGATCGCTTGAGCGGAGCTGTCTTTGATGATATCCGCCACGGCAATAATCCCGACGGCCTGTTGATCGACGGCGATCAACATCGGTGTTTTCCCCTCTAACGCCAGTCGTGCGACCTCAGCTTCCAAACCCTTTAGCGCAACCTGATGCTCCTTGAGCAACCGAGTATTCCCCAGCAACAACGTGCGACCAGCAATCTGCGCTCTGATGCCCTTGCCGGGAATCGCTGCAAAATCGTTTAAGCTGACAAGTTTAAGCTGTTCCTGTTCGGCCCTGCGCAGGATCGCTTCGCCCAGAGGATGTTCAGAGTTTTTTTCGGCAGAGGCTGCCAGACGCAATAGGTCTGCTCTATCAAATCCGGCAATAGGCAGCACATCGGTCACCTCAGGCTGACCTTTGGTAATTGTCCCGGTTTTGTCGAGTACAATGATATCGAGCTTATGGGTGATCTCCAGCGCTTCTCCACTCCGGATCAGGATTCCCGATTCCGCACCGCGCCCGGTGCCTACCATGATCGACGTCGGGGTCGCCAAACCCAGTGCACAGGGACAGGCAATAATCATCACGGCAACAAAATTCAACAGCGCGTAAGTCAAAGCCGGGGGCGGCCCAAAAACCAGCCAGACGATAAAAGTGAGTAGCGCAATAACGATGACCGCAGGAACAAAATAGGCGGCAATAATATCCGCCAATCTCGCAATCGGCGGCTTGGAGCCTTGCGCCTGCTGAACCATGCGGATAATCTGGGCGAGCATGGTGTCCTTGCCAATTTTTGTCGCCTCAAAGCTGAAGCTGCCGGTCTTGTTGATCGTCACCCCGATCACTTCATCACCCGGATTTTTTTCAACCGGCATTGATTCGCCAGTGACCATCGATTCATCAACCGCTGAACGTCCTTCGCGGATGATGCCATCCACCGGAATTTTCTCGCCCGGACGCACGATCACCGTATCGCCAATAGCGACATCCTCGATCGCCACTTCAAGCTCCTGGCCGGAACGAATAACCCGCGCTGTTTTAGCTTGCAGACCGATCAACTTCTTAATGGCTTCAGATGTCTGCCCCTTGGCCCTGGCTTCGAGCAAGCGGCCCAAAAGGATGAGGACGATAATCACCCCGGCGGTATCAAAATAAACCTCCGCCACCAGTCCTTCAGCGGCAAACAAAGCGGGGACAAATGTCACCATCAGGCTGTACAGATAAGCGGCGCTGGTTCCAATGGCTATCAGCGTGTTCATATCACTGGTGCGATTTTTCAGCGCCTTCCAGGCCCCGCGGTAAAACTGCCAGCCAACCCAGAACTGGATCGGGGTTTGAATAATAAACTGCAGCATAAAATTATTCTGTTGTGTCAGCGGCAGCAGCCTTTCCAGCCCCAGGTTATGCCAGTGCACCAGAACGAAAATCGGCATGACCAGAAAAAGGCCGAGCAAAAATTTGTAGCGCAGCTGTTTAAACGCCGACGCTCTGGCTTCCTGTTCAACCGCAACCGGGTCACCCAGCTCACTGTCTGACACTGTATAGCCGAGCGATTCGATCTTCTGAATCAGGTCTTGCCGGGTCAGGGTCGCGCTGACGAACTCAACCGTAGCCATTTCACTGGCAAA
>JAPHSA010000067.1 GCA_026193235.1 Deltaproteobacteria bacterium
GACGGCAGTGACCACCAGATCAGCCAGCAGCAGGAGAGAAAGTTTATGCCGATAACAAAAAAGAATCAGTGCAGCAACAACACCTAAAAGCCCGCCATGAAAACTCATTCCCCCTTCCCAGACATAAAGGATTTCAACTGGATGCTTACTGTAGTAGGGAAAGTTATAAAACAATGTATAACCGAACCGCCCGCCAAGAACGACGCCGAGGACACCATAAAATAAAAGATCTGAAATTTTATTTTTATCGAGCGGCCATTGGCGCAATTTGACAATATGACACATCATGAAGTACCCACCTACGAACCCCAGGAGGTACATCATTCCATACCAGCGGACAGCCAAAGGTCCAATACTGAATATAACCGGGTCAATCTGTGGGAAATTCATATCTCACTACCACGCAATTGGGTTTCAACTTTCTTCATATCTGCTGGCACTGGAGCAGTAAATTCCAGTTTATGCTCTAAAACGGGATGAGAGAATGCCAGCTTCACTGCATGCAGCATCGGGCGCTGCAATCTTAAACCGGCAACATTGACCTGACCACCATAGCGAACATCACCCACTAAAGGACAACCCTGCTCAGCCATGTGGGCACGAATCTGATGTGAACGCCCGGTCAGAAGTTCCAAATCCACCAGAGAAAATTCACCCAGGCGTTCAAGAATTTTATATCTGGTGATGGCCTCTTTACCGCCTTTGACAACGGATTTAACCCGATTCTCTTTTCTTGTCCGCGCCAATAAAGATCTAATTTCGCCCTGATGGTGTTCAGGAGCATTATGAACTAGGGCAAGATAACGTTTCTCAACCTGATGTTCCACAAAAATACGCGTCATCTCCCTGTGTGCTCGCTGATGGGTTGAAAAAACAATCAGGCCGGATGTGCCTCTGTCCAGGCGCTGAATCATTCCAATCTCGGCCTTTTGATGAGGTCGAAAATCATCTTTTAAATGCCATTGTAATGCCTCATACAATGTCCCTTTATAGCGGGCATGCGTCGGTTGTGTTTCAACCAGGGCTGGTTTATTTAAGACGATCAGAAATTTATCTTGAAACAAGATTTCCCGCTGCTCAATCCGATACGGCTCAAGCGGCAAACGGTCAAGGTAAACTTCGACAGAATCAGCATCATGTATAACTGTTGAGCAACTTCTCACCCTGCGGCCGTTGAGATGAACGCCCCCGAGGTCAATAATTTTTTTTGCCATAGTTCTTGAGATATCGATCTCAGCTCCGGCGAGATATTGGTCGAGCCTGTATCCCGTAAAAGCTGGTCTTACCTGCAAACGATGGATTTGCCACTTCATCAGAATCTGTCCTTCAGTAGAGTTATTTATCGGGATATATCATTTATATAATCTAATTTAGATCTTGACAATTGGCCGTGAATTGCTATTATCAAATCACAATCAGTTGTTCGATTTCTGGGGTGCGCGGATTGGTTCTGGTCTCTTGACCAACGTTCATTTTGACCTGTCGACACGTGAAGAGATGGTGAGCATGCCGGCCCACGAGCAGGACGCCTAAAGTTTCTTCCGGAGACTAGAATTTTTCTCAGGTCATCCGTACAGAACCATACCGGCATCCCGGAGAGTTTGAAATAAAAAAGGCCCTGAAAATACTTTCAGAGCCTTTTTTATTTATCTGTAGCTACTGAATTATTCGTCAACTCGCTCACGCAGTTCTTTTCCGGTCTTGAAGAAAGGCGTTTTACGCGATGCAATTTTGACCAGCTCACCGCTTTTCGGATTTCTTGCCTCACGCGCATCACGTTCCCGTACTGAAAACGAACCGAATCCACGTATTTCCACACGATCACCCTGAGAGAGAGCATCGCCAATACCGCCAAAAATCAAGTTGATAACCATTTCCGCGTCTTTCTTGTTCAGCAGTTCATGATCATCCGTTAGTCTCTCAATCAATTCACTTTTTGTCATTTTCACCTATCACCCGTGTAAAAGTCATTGTTGTAAAATTTAAAAATTATTCCAGAGATATTGAGGACCGATGACCGGTTTCGCCTCAAGCTCAATACCCAGATAGTGACTTATCGTGCTGCGCAAATAGCGTTCAAACAAATTTTCTTTTTCAACTTCAGGGTAAATCAAATCAGGGTCATCACCGACTCCTGCTACCTTTGCAGCATAATCGACAGCGTCGTTAAAAGTCCCCAACTCATCAATCAAGCCGGCAGCCTTTGCTTGTCGGCCTGTGAATATCCGCCCATCAATAAAAGGTTGTAGCCTTTCCATTGGCATATCACGCTGTTCACTGACAGCTTCAACGAATTGCTGATGCACATCATTGATCATATCCTGAATTAATTCGCGATCTGCGGCTGAAAAGCTACGGGTTGATGACCCAATATCTTTAAAACGTCCACTCTTGACAACTTCGGTCTGAATACCAACCTTACCCATCAATTCCTGATAATTAGGAAACGACATAATGACACCAATACTTCCGGTGATAGTTCCCGGATTTGCGAACAGACGCTCACCGGCAATGGCTAAGTAATATCCACCTGAAGCAGCGACTGATCCCATTGAGACAATCAGTGGTTTTTCATTTGCCAGACGAAGTAGCTCAGCGTAAATTTCCTGAGAGGGACCAACAGCTCCACCTGGTGAGTTCACTCTTAAAACGACAGCTTTAACGGCTTTACGCTCACGAAAATCGTCGATCTGCATGAGAATTCTTCTAGCATCCTCAATCGTTCCCTCAACTTCAAGAATGCCAATCTTATCACCAACAGGAACTCCCACGGAGCCTGTGCGCAATAATCCCGCTGTCAGCACCACCAGCAGAAAAAACAGGAATATGCCTCCAACAGTGAGGGAGGCCATGAGAAAAGGTCTATTTTTCATCATTATTCAATAAAAAAAGACTCCAGCAAAAGCTGGAGTCCATACAAAAAGTTATGAATAGATTAATCGTCTGATTTACGATCCATGGCCCCTTGAAGGAGAGCACCAAGGTTTGAAGTGGCACTCTTTTGCGCACCCATGAATTCATTAACTTCAGCTTTTTCTTTCTGATCAGCAATATTCTTGACAGACAGAGCAATCTTACGGTCAACCGTATCAACCTGGAGAACAGCAGCCTCAAGATCATCGCCCACTTGGGCAAAATCTTTCGGACTGTCAATCTTCTCCTTGCTTAGCTCAGAGACATGGATAAGACCTTCGATACCCTCTTCGAGTTCAATAAAAATTCCGAAATCGGTGACAGAGGTGACCTTACCCTTGACGATTGTGCCTCGTGCATAACGGGTTGGAACTGTTTCCCAAGGATCTAAGTTCAGTTGCTTCAGCCCAAGGGAGAAACGCTCGTTATCACGATCAATATTTAGAACGACAGCCTTGACCAGGTCTCCCTTTTTGTAGACTTCTGAGGGATGCTTAATCCGCTTGGTCCAAGACAGGTCTGAAATATGAACCAGGCCATCAATCCCCTCATCGACACCAACAAAAATACCGAAGTCAGTAATATTCTTGACCTGACCTTCAATGATGGTTCCGATCGGGAACTTCTCCCCGATGACATCCCAGGGATTCGGTTCAACCTGCTTCAGGCCTAGAGAAATACGGCGGTTATCTGAATCAAGCGCAAGCACTACCGATTCAACATCATCACCTATTGAAAGAACTTTGTTCGGATGTTTGACCCGCTTGGTCCAACTCATTTCAGAGACATGAATCAAACCCTCTACGCCTTCCTCCAACTCAATGAATGCACCATAGTCAGTCAAGCTGACAACCTTACCGGTCACCTTGGTTCCGATAGGGTATTTTGCCTGAACATCCAACCATGGATCAGGAGCAATCTGCTTAAGGCCAAGAGAGACACGCTCTTTTTCTTTGTCAAACTTCAACACCTTGACGTTAATCTTGTCTCCAACTGCCAGAATGTCCGATGGATGTTTAACACGGCCCCATGACATATCGGTGATATGCAGCAGGCCATCAATACCGCCAAGGTCAATAAATGCACCGTAATCGGTCAGATTCTTAACAATTCCTTCAGCAACCTGATTTTCTTCAAGCGCTTTCAGAGTTTCACCGCGCTGTGACTCACGCTCGGTTTCGAGCAGGACACGTCGCGAAAGAACTATATTTCCACGTCTTTTATTCAGCTTGATAATCTTGAATTCGAAAGTTTGGCCGATAACCTTGTCCAGGTTGCGAACCGGTCTCAGATCCACCTGGGAACCTGGCAAAAACGCGTTGACCCCGATATCAACCGACAGCCCGCCTTTAATCCGACTGATAATCCGGCCTTCAACCACAGCGTTCTCTTCCAGAGAGTTCCAGATTTTCTGGCGATCCGCTTTTTCCTTGGACAGAACAATCAGTCCACTGTCGCTTTCACCACCGCCGAACAGGACGTCATAAACGTCACCAACTTTGACGTTGATTTCACCTTTTTCATCGGCAAACTCACGGAGCGGAATTACGCCCTCCGACTTGTAGCCAACATCGACAACAACCGAATCAGGATTAACCTGAACAATTGTGCCCTCGACGACATCATTCCGCTTGAGCTCAAAGCCACCCTGTTCATAGTCCTTCAGCAGCTCTTCAAAATTTTCCTCGCCGTCCAGTAATTCCATTTCGTTTTCATCCTGCATTTCGTTTTCTTCTACCATTGGAGATGTTACCCCCTTGCGTATTTTCCGACGCCTTGCGACGGCGGACTCAATTTGAGACTGCGCAAGTTAGCACAGCCCCCAAGAAAAAACAAAACAATATTTTTCAGGCAGTTATTCCCGTTTATAGATTTTATTATGCTCTATTTTTCTCTCTGAATTTAACAACATCCAGCATTTTTTTCAGAACTTCGTCAATCGTCAGCTTCGTTGAATCGATGACGACAGCATCGCCAGCCTGGACCAAAGGGGCATGGGTGCGCTCACTATCAGCGGCATCCCGTGCCACGACCTCATTAATGGTCTGCTGTAGATTAACGGCCATCCCCTTTGCCCGCAACTCTTCATAGCGCCGTTTTCCGCGTTCTTCTGCTGTAGCCGAAAGAAAAAATTTCACTTCGGCATCAGGAAAGACGACCGTTCCTATGTCCCGTCCCTCAAGCACCACCCCTCCCCGCTCACCCATCTGACGTTGCATTTTCACCATGGCGTCCCGGACCTCTTTACATGCGGCAACCTGGGAAGTGAGTAGGCTAATCTGTGGTGATCGAATCGCTGAAGTTACATCCATCCCGTTGGCAAAAACACGTTCAGAATCAGCTTCTTGGATAAACTCAATCGACAAATCAGCACAGAGGGATTTTAAGGCAGGACTGTCCTGCAAATCGATGTTCCGCTGATGGGCCACCAAGGCCACGGAGCGATACATCGCGCCCGTGTCGATATTCAGATAACCAAGCTGGCTGGCCAGGGCCTTACTCAGGGTACTTTTACCGGCGCCAGAGGGTCCATCAATGGCAACAATAAGTTTCTTGTTCATGCAACAAATTTCCGTAAATCATTGGTGGAGGTTTTCAATAGATCAACCCTGAATCTTTTCCAAAAGTTGCCAAAAGCCGGGAAATGAGGTTTCGGTACAGGCAGTGTCGGAAATTGAAACTGCTGCATCTGCCCGCAGCGCGGCGACCGCCAGACTCATGGCAATTCGGTGATCACCAAAAGAACGAACTGATGCTCCCCTGAGGGTTTCTCGACCCTCAATGCGCATGCCATCGGCCAATGGTGTAATATTGCCGCCCAGTGCAGAAAGGGTCTCACAGATCGCCGCAATCCGGTCCGTTTCCTTAACCCGTAATTCTTTTGCCTCGCGAATGGTCGTCACCCCTTCAGCAAAAGCCGCTGCAACGCTGATGACGGGAAACTCGTCAATCGCCCGAGGGATCAACTCACCTGCGATATCAATTCCCTGAAGCGCACTGCTTTTAACCAGCAGGTCGGCAACCGGTTCACCGGACAGTTCTCTCTGGTTGGTCAACTCGATGGAGCCGCCCATCAGGCGCAAGATATCAATGACCCCACTGCGGGTCGGATTGACTCCAACATTTTTTATCAAGAGTTCAGAGTTCGGCACAATTAAACCGGCAACCAGGAAAAAGGCCGCCGAGGAGATATCGCCGGGGACCCGAACATCCTGTGCCCTGAGATGAGCAGGTCCAGTAACCCTCGCTCCACCGGGGAAAACTGCCACTTCAGCGCCGAAACTGCGTAACATCCGTTCACTATGATCGCGGGAAAGATGCGGCTCGAAGACGGTTGTTGTTCCATTAATCTGCAACCCGGCCAGCAACAGTGCAGATTTCACTTGAGCGCTGGCAATGGGAGATTGATATTCCATAGTCTCCAAATTGCCGCCATTGATTGCCAAGGGGGCCTTGGTGGCGTTTTCCCGGCCTGAAATTTTTGCTCCCATCGCAGTCAAAGGATCAATGATCCGCTTCATTGGCCGCTGCCGCAGATATTGATCGCCCGTCAAAACCGAAAAAAATGGCTGCGCTGCCAAAATACCGCTCATCAGGCGCATCGTCGTTCCTGAATTACCACAGTCAATGACATTGTTCGGCTCCTGCAATCCACGGAGCCCACGACCATGAATGATTAATTCATCATCAGCCTGGTCAAGGATCTCTATCCCCAACTGTTGAAAGGCTTTTAAGGTCGACATGCAATCTTCGCCACGCAACAGACCATGCACCCGGCTTTGACCTTCTGCCAGCGAAGCAAACATGATAGCGCGATGGGAAATTGATTTATCCCCAGGAACAGTAAACTCACCGGCCAGCCGGGCAGCAGGTTGAATGGTTCTTGTTTCGGTTTTAGACATGGAAGAGCTCTCTGATTAGATTAAAGAATGGCATCTCTGAGCTGTTTGGACCGCAAGAAAAACTCAAAGAGTTTTTCACCGCTCCCTTCAGCGATATCGGCTTTTAATTCACCGAAGAAAATTTCGAACTGTTCCATCATCTCCAGTAGAGCATCCCGATTGGTCTCGGCTATATCGCGCCACATGACCGGATCTGACGACGCGATACGGGTAAAATCCCGGAACCCTCCAGCAGAAAATTCAAGAATATTTGCTTCATAGTGGTCATAGGAGCCAACGGCGTTGACCAGGGAGTAAGCGACCATATGGGGCAGATGGCTGATGGCTGCGAGAATCTTATCATGCTTCTCCAGCGACATTTGAACAACTTCACTCCCGGCAATTTGCCACATTTTTTCTACCAGCTTGAGGGCTTGAGAATCAGTATTGACTGTCGGGGTTAAAATACAACGTTTACCTCGGTACAACGTCGAAAACGCTGCTTCAGCACCACTTTTTTCCGTTCCAGCGATGGGATGCCCGGGAACAAAATGGACTCCATCAGGCAATAAAGGTTCAATCATCGAAACCACTTCACCTTTAACGCTTCCGCCATCAGTTAGAATTGCTCCGGCCTTTAAGCCTGGCAGAAGTTCTTGCGTTACGGTGCCCAGCGTCTTAACCGGAGTCGCCAGAAAAATTAAATCCGCATCGGCCACCGCGGTCGCAGGGTCTCGGGTATACCTGTCAATCACTCCAAGCTCGACCGCTCTTTCCAGGTTAGGTTTACCCCGGCCACAGCCAACGACCTCACCGACGGCACCAGCCTCTTTCAAAGCCAAAGAAAGCGAGCCCCCGATCAAACCAACCCCGATAATTGCTAAACGCGGAATCAGAAGATTTTCAGCCATGAGATTTCTCCTCAGCTATGTTTTCGTTCCGCGCAATAGGATAGGACCCAAGAACTTTGAGGAAATGACAATGCTGGCGCAGTTCCTCAATCGCTGCACGAATCTTGTCATCCTCGATATGGCCGACCAGATCGAGGAAGAAGATATACTCCCAGGCCTTCTGCTTCATCGGGCGACTCTCAATTTTAGCGAGGTTAATCTGGCGTTTACTGAACGGTTCGAGCATGCGATAGAGAATCCCTGCCTCGTCCTTGACACTGAACATAATAGAGGTCTTATCAGCACCACTCTTTTCCGGAGTTTTTCGACCGATGACTAGAAAACGGGTAAAATTATGCGGATTATCTTCAATTTTTGCTTTAACAACCTGAAGATTGTACTGTACCGCCGCCGCATGACTAGCAATGGCAGCAACTGATTCATCTTCTGCGGCCATCTGAGCCGCAGCAGCAGTGCTGGCAACGTCAAGCAGCGGGGTTTCTGACATATTCGTTTCCAGCCAGTGACGGCACTGAGCCAATGGCTGGGGATGAGATACAATTTTGCTGATCTGCTCTATATTGCCAGTTTTTGAAAGCAGGTTGTGCGAGATTTCCAGCATGATCTCAGCAATCACCTGCAGTTCAGACGCGATAAACATATCAAGGGTGTGATTGACAACGCCTTCCGTTGAATTCTCGACTGGGACAACCCCATAATGTGCCCGACCACGCTCGACTTCTTCAAAAACGGCAGGGATACTTTTTAGCGGCACCAACTGGGCTGACAACCCAAACTGCTCCATAGCTGCCATGTGGGTAAATGTTGATTGTGGCCCGAGAAAAGCGACTTGCATCGGCTTTTCCATATTTAACGAGGCCGAAATAATCTCCCGAAAAACTTTAACCACCGCGTCATTGGGGAAAGGTCCCGGATTCAAATCATTCAAGCGTTGATAAATTGCCTTTTCCCGGCTTGGTACATAAAAAGACTGTTCGCTGCCTTCTTTGGCTTTACCAACTGACAGGACTACACCTGCCCGCTGATTCAAAAGAGCCAAAATTTGATTATCAATCAAATCGATCTGCTCGCGTAGGGCTTTCAATCTATCATCTGCCATGGGACCACTCTTTCATGCTCATTAAATGAAGCTGGAATGTAGCCTAATCATCATTAAAAATCAAATCTTCAAGCCGGTAGATATGAGTGACAAAGCTCCTTGACGCATATTTTAAGCGCAGTTAAACTCGACATCCTTAATTGATGCTTCCTCAACCCAAAATATCTAAGGATTCTTAAATGCCCATTGCCAGCAAAGTCAAAGATTATATTGAACGCGCGTCCTGGATTCGTAAAATGTTTGAAGAAGGAGCCCTGCTGAGAGAGCAGTACGGTGCCCAAAATGTTTTTGACTTTACCCTGGGAAATCCCACTATGGAGCCCCCAGCGGAGTTTCACCATGAGTTGAAAAAGATCGCGGACAATCCGATCCCTGGAATGCACCGTTACATGCACAACGCCGGATATGAAGAAACCCGAGCTGCAGTTGCGGAAGTCATTGCCGAAAACTGTGATCAACCGGTTACCAGTCAACAGATTGTCATGACCTGCGGAGCCGGGGCCGCACTGAATGTCGTTTTAAAAACGCTGCTCAACCCCGGTGATGAAGTCATTATTCTCACCCCTTATTTTGTCGAATATAAATTTTACATCGACAATCATGGTGGTATTCCGGTTGAAGTCATCACCAAGGATGATTTTCAGCCGGATCTCGACGCAATAGCCTCAGCGATCAATAATAGGACTCGCGCAATAATCATCAACTCGCCGAACAACCCGACAGGGGTCATCTATCCGGAAACAACGCTCAATGCACTGGGAGATCTCCTTCGTGGGAAAGAACAGGAATTAGGAACAACGATTCTGGCAATCTCTGATGAACCTTATGCCCGGATAAGTTTTGGTGAAAAAGTCTCTTGTATTTTCAAATCTATTCAGAATTCCATCATTGTGACTTCTCACTCGAAAGACCTCGCCCTTCCCGGTGATCGCATCGGCTATTTGGCTGCCAACCCGAAAATGACTGATGTTAACGTTTTCATACAGGGGGCAATTTTTTGTAATCGCGTCCTCGGTTTCGTCAATGCCCCTGCATTGATGCAACGACTAGTCACGAATCTACAACGCACCAGTGTCAACGTCGATGAGTACCGGATCAAACGCGATCTGCTCTACAATAAGTTGAGCGATCTGGGGTTTGATATTGTTAAACCTGGCGGCGGTTTTTACCTTTTCCCTAAATCACCCCTGCCTGATGAAATGGAATTCATCCGTATCGCCCAAAAGTACCGGATTCTTCTGGTGCCAGGCTCTGGCTTTGGATCACCCGGGTATTTCCGTATCGCCTATTGTGTTGAAAATGAGATGATTGAGCGAAGCCTGCCCCTGTGGGAGAAACTTGCCCGGGAAGTTGGACTGACGCCGGGAAAATAAGCTTCGGAGACGCTCATGACCAAGAAAATATTTATTGCGGCAACCGGGCAAAATTGTGGAAAGACAACAGCCAGCCTGTCGCTGATCCATCTGGCACAAAAAAAATACCAGCGAGTCGGTTTTATTAAGCCCCTCGGACCAAAAGTTACAGAGTACAAGGGGATCGCGGTCGATAAAGATGCGGCGCTAATGTGCCAGGTCTTCGGTATGGGACGTGACCTCAAGCACATGTCGCCCATTGTCCTCCACTCTGATTCAACCCGCAAGGCGCTGAATGGTGAGTTGGACTTACAGGGGCTGGAAGTAAAATTGCTCAAAGCCTGTGCTGCGCTGGAAAAAAAATGTGATTTTATTGTGATAGAAGGCTCTGGCCACCCGGGAGTCGGATCGGTCGTCAATCTTTCCAACGCTCGGATTGCAAAACTCTTAAACGCTCAGGTTTTAATGATTACTGGTGGCGGCGTCGGCAGCGTAATCGACACGGTTTACATGAACAAGGCCCTGTTTGATAAGGAGGGTGTGGAAATCAAGGCCATTATGGCCAACAAACTCCTTGCAGAAAAGCGTGAGAGCACTCTCGAATATCTTAAAAAGGCTTTCCGTCATGAGACCTTTTCCGTACTTGGTGGGTTTAATTATCAGCCAGTTCTCGCCAATCCGACCCTCAGCCGGGTCGCAAAGATTCTCGACCTTGAAATTACCGGAAATCATCGTGATGCGAAACGTATCATTCATCATCTACAGATTGGAGCCCCTTCAACCCAACGGGTCACCGAGCTGTTGAAAAAAGATACCCTGCTGATCGTCACTAGCAGTCGAGATGAGTTAATCGTCACCCTGTCCAACATGTACCAGATTCCAGTTTACCGGGATAAAATTGTCGGCTTGCTGATTCCTGGCGTTCAAAATATCAGCGATATCACGCAACAGATACTTGATCGCAGTAAAATTCCTTATTTACGCACTACCTGTCACACAACCGGGAAGTTATATCAGACGATCAGTGAGGATGTTTACAAGCTTCAGGCGGAAGACACAGAAAAGCTTGATATGATTCGTGAACTGGCAGAAATGCGCTTAAATTTTGACGAGCTGGACGGTTTATTTACCTGAAAACCTCCTCAGACAGAGTCTTCTGCTTTCAGATGGGCCGGATAAATGCAACCGTCAGGGCTCACATATCGGACTTCACAATCGAGCTCAAATCCGATCTGTTCTCGCACCGTTGCGCGGATCTGTCGTATCAAAGTTAAGACATCTTTAGCTGTTGCATCACCAAGATTTATAATAAAATTAGCGTGCTGTCGAGAAACTTCAGCCTGACCGATGCGTAGCCCTTTCAATCCAGAATCCTCGATAATTTTTCCAGGAGGGCCCACACTGGCGTGCATCTCCGCAGTACTTAGAAAAACCGATCCGCAGCTGGGTTGCTTGTGCGGAAATTTATTCCGCCGTGCCTGCAGGTCTGCCAACATTTCCCGGCGCACATCACGGCCATCAGCTTTGGGGCAATTCAATTCAACACTGACGACAATCCTGCCAGTTCCCTGCAGCGCACTATGGCGGTAAGAAAATTCGCATTCTTCTTGAGAGAGGTGGTGAACCTGTCCGAGGTTATCGACAACGGTCACATTGATGACATTTTCCCCGATCCCTCTGCGCTGGCTGCCACCGTTCATCATCACCAGACCCCCGACGGTTCCAGGGATTCCGATACAGTGTTCCAAACCACTTAACCCCGCTTGCATAGTCAAACGGGACAGTTTAGGCACCCAGGTTCCACCCTCAGCGCTGACCGAGTTTCCGGAAATTTCCACATTCGCCATCCGCTCGCCAATTTTCATCACCAGACCACGAATTCCACTATCATCAAAAAGCAGGTTCGTTCCCTGGCCGATCACAACCAGCGGGATAGCCTGCAGATTGATTGTTCGAACAATATTGACAACTTGATCAACAGTCTCCGGCTCAACAAATATGTCCGCTGAGCCGCCAATTTTCCAGCTATTATGCCGGGACAAAGGCTCATCAAATTTCACTTCACCAACGTCCTGAAGAGCTATTTGATGCCATTGTTGTTTATATAATTTCAACATCTTGGTTAACTCTTTACCGCGCGAAAATCGGTCACCTGCAGCTGAAGAGAGTCTTTCCCGCGCCATTGGTTAATTGAAGGTCGAAAATGAAGATCTACTTCGCCATTCAGTTCATCCAACCGCTCAGCCTGACCAAAAGCAATACAGTCACAGCGGCGTCCTTTTTGCTCTACGTAAAATTTAACATGTTTTTCTGCCAGGACGCGGGGACTGAAAACCCGGCAATTGCGGCTAACAAAAGCTGGCTGAGGGTTGCCTGCACCAAAAGGATTCAGGCGATCCAATTCTTTCAATAATTCGAGAGATAATACCTCCAGTTGGATTTCTCCATCATGGGACAGTATCGGCAGCAGGTCTCTATTTTTAAGCTTCGACCGCGCAACACCTTCAAAAACAACGCGGAAGCTTGCAATATTCTCTCGGTTGATGGACAAACCAGCAGCCATAGCATGCCCCCCGAAACCCTCAAGCTCATCAGCACATTCCTGAAACGCCTGATAAAGATGGAAACTGCTGATTGAACGAGCTGACCCTTTGCCGGGAAGGCCTCCCTCCAAAGCGATCAGCACTGTCGGACGATGATAGCGTTCAACTAAGCGGCTGGCAACGATGCCGATGACACCTGAGTGCCAATTTTCACTGGCCAGAACGATTGTAAAAGAATCTGATTGTTGTTGCTCAAGCATTGCTATGGCTTCAGTTAATGTCTGTTGTTCAATAGCTTGCCTTTCTCGGTTCAAGCTGTCGAGCAGATCCGCAAGTGGATCAATGTCCTGAGGATCGTCTCCAAGCAACAACTGAACGCCCAACGTGGCATCCTCAAGCCGACCGGCAGCGTTTAAGCGCGGTGCCAGGCGAAAACCAACTGTACCACTCGTGACCTTATCAACATCAGCCACACGTTTCAAAGCAACAACTCCCGGGCGAACTCCATTGTCAAGCAGCGCCAACCCATTCCGTACAAGGGTTCGGTTGACCCCGCCGAGAGGAACAATATCGGCAATCGTACCCAAAGCCACCAGATCAAGACCTTGACGCAAATCCGGCTCAGGACGGTCAGTGAAGTAACCATTTTCACGCAATCGCCGCCGCAATCCAATGAGAAGAAAAAATGCGACTCCGACACCAGATAGCTCTGCCCAAGGAAATTTACTTTGGGGCAGATGCGGGTTAACCAAAGCCAGACATTGAGGCAATTTATCCGGAGGTTGGTGATGATCGGTAATAATTAAGTCGAGACCAAGGTCTTCAGTAAGCTCAGCTTCAGCAATCGCCGAGACTCCACAATCAACTGAAATCAGGAGCTTGCAGCCCTGTTGTTGTGATTTTTTGATCGCATCTGCGGCCAACCCATAACCGTCTTTTGACCGTAGCGGAATTTGATATTCAACTTCTGCTCCCAGCTGGCGAAGAGTTTCCACCAATAAGACACAGCCACTGATTCCATCGACATCATAATCACCGTGGATAGCTATTTTTTCACCAGTGAGCAACGCTTGCTCTAAACGGGCACAGGCGATAGTCATATCGGGCAATAAATCAGGATCAGGCAGAGAGGTTAATTTTGCTTCAAGAAAATCTCTCCCCTGACCAGCGTCAGTAACCCCACGTAACATAAGGACCTGAGCAGTTAAGGGGTAGAGATTGAGTTCAGTTGCGAGTTGAGTAGAGTTCTCAGATAGGGGCAAAGCCGACCTTAACTGCCATTTTCGAAAAACCACCGGTTGCATAGGAGATCCAGTGAAACATTGATCAAAAACATTATGGTGCTCAAAAAAACAGGCCGAAGCAAAGAGCCCGGCCTGTCATCACATCAAAATATTTATTGAGGTTGCTGCGGAAGCTTTGGTTGAGTCTTCAGAAACTCCAATTCCGCACGGATCTGAGCAGCTCCGGCCCCGGAGGGGTTCAAAGCGAGAAATCGCGTCCAGGCGTCAATGGCACTGGCAAAATCCTCAAGGTCGTAACGGTAGACGATGCCAAGGTTATAAAGACTCTGTTGATGATTTGCATTCAACTCGTTGGCTTTCTTAAAATTCGTAATCGCCTTGTCATACCAACCAACGCGACGATACATAACTCCTTGGTCGGTCAGGAGGTTCGGATCGTTGGCATCCAGCTCCAAAGCCTTAGCATAGGCGTCAATAGCCCGCATTGGCTGGTCAGCATCAAATAAATTGTGTCCAAGCTGAGCCCAGGCATTCCGGTTTTCAGGCTCACGAGCGAGAATACCTTCTAACATGGTAATCTGCTGCTGGTGATTCACTGGGGCTTGAACCGGCGCAGCTACGTTGGACTGTGGAGTGGTAGATGAATCTTTTTGTGAATTAGAGTAAATAACTCCAAGAAGAACACCGGCAGCCAGAGCAAGGGCGACAAAAAAGATCGTCTCTTTTTTCATTCGGTCTTTCCTGATTTGCGGTTTAGCTAGTCCGTGAAGGGTTTTTTTCTTCCCAGAAAATCAGCACCGGACTGGCGACAAAAATAGAAGAATAGGTACCAATCAAAACGCCTACCAGCATAGCAAATGCAAAGTTATGAATCACCCCCCCACCTAGAATAAAAAGGGCCAGAACAACTAATAAAGTCGTCCCTGAGGTCAACAATGTCCGTGACAGGGTTTCATTTATGCTGCGGTTGACAATAAACGGAAAGGTTTCTTTGTTATGTTTGCCGCGGTTTTCCCGAATCCGGTCGTACACAATGATTGTATCATTCAGAGAATATCCGATAATTGCCAGAAAGGCTGCAATAATAGGAAGATCAATCTCTTTTCCGAACAGGCTAAAAATACCCAGGGTAATCACGACATCATGGATCAGAGCGACTATGGCACCGACCGCAAAACGGAATTCAAAGCGCCAGGAGATATAAGCGAGAATCCCCAACATGGCATAAAAGATCGCCTTCAGCCCCTTGCCTCGCAGGTCTTTTCCCACCTGAGGGCCAACCATCTCAACTCGACGGATGTCAACAGACCCTTTGTCATAGCTCTGTTCCAAAGCATTCTGGATCTCAAGCGAGAGACCTTTCAGCTCACTTGAAGCCTGTTCAACGCGAATCAGAAATTCATTCTGGTTATCACCAAAACGCTGAACAACGGCGCTGCCCAGTTCAAGTGTATCCAGCGATTTTTTAATCGCCGTGGCATCGGTTGGCTGAGAGAATTGAACTTGAACAAGGGTACCCCCGGCAAAATCAATCCCATAGTTCGGCCCCCCCTTGACAATCAGTGATGCCAGCCCAATCAAGATCAATGTGACAGAAATGATAAGGGCCAGATTGCGCTTTCCAACAAAATCAAAATTTACATCCGGCTTGATCAGCTGCATGCCGCCAGCCTCCTATATGCTTAGCCGTTTAACTTCACGGCCTTTCAAGAAAAGATCAAAAATAACTCGAGAAACGAATATTGCAGTAAATAAAGAGGCAATAATACCGATTGACAGAGTCACGGCGAATCCCCGGACAGGGCCGGTTCCGAACTGAAACAGCACAAGAGCCGCTAACAGCGTTGTCAGGTTTGCATCAATAATCGTCATAAATGCCTTACTGTACCCTGATTCCAATGCCAGTTTAGGTGCCCTGCCCAAGCGGACTTCTTCACGTATCCGTTCAAATATCAACACGTTGGCGTCAACCGCCATCCCGACTGTTAACACAATACCAGCAAGGCCAGGAAGGGTCAGAGTTGCCCCGAACATCGACAACATTGCCGTGATAAACACCAAATTCAATGAAAGAGCTGCGACTGCAACGAGACCGGACAGCTGGTAATAAATGATCATTGCAAGAACGACAAGCACGGCACCGACCCAGATAGACTTGATCCCTTTATCAATGGAGTCCTGTCCCAAAGAGGGCCCAACCGTTCTATTTTCGAGAATATTAACTGGTGCAGGCAAAGAGCCAGCACGCAGGACAATCGCTAAATCTGTTGCTTCCTGTGAGGTGAATGACCCCGAAATCTGAGCACTGCCACCAGCAATCCGCTCGCGAATGACCGGAGCTGAGTAAACGTTATCGTCCAGGACAATGGCCATGCGCTTGCCGACATTAGCTGCCGTAATCTGGTCAAAGCGTTTCGCTCCCACCGCGTTGAAATCGATTGCGACATAGGGCTCATTGAAACGCGTATCGATACGGACGTTGGCGTCCGATAGAAGATCACCGGTGAGCACAGTCTTATCCACGACTACCAGTGGAGTTTCAGACTCAGCACCAGTGGAGCGATTAACATTCCGCTCGTAAAGTAATTGTCTACCTTCAGGCAATTTACCGGCTAAAGCGTCTTGGACATTGGCTGTTTCATCCACCATCTTAAACTCAAGACGTGCCGTTTTACCGAGTAAAGAAATGGCTCGCTCAGGATCTTCAACACCGGGAAGTTGTATCAGGATACGGTTGCCGCTCTGACGTTGCAAGGTTGGCTCACTGACGCCAAACTGGTCAACCCGATTGCGCATGGTTTCCAAAGCCTGACGCACGGCATAATCTTTGATATTTTCAATTTCACTGTCACTCAGACGAAAATGTTTTTCGATATAGCCACCGGCACCAGTGAAAGTTTCTGCCTCAAGGGAAGGGTAATTGTCCGCCATGAAGGCATCGACCTTGGCCCCTTCCTCATCATCATAAACAAGGATCACCAAACGATCGCCTTGCCGCCGCTCAACACGCTTAAAAATGATGTCCTTTTCGTGTAATTGAGTTTCAGTCTGATCAATTATTGTATCGACTCGGCTTTCAACCGCCTTATCAACATCAACACCAAGCACCAGATGCATTCCACCCTGCAGGTCTAGCCCTAGCTGAATCGGTCCGAATGTATTGAGCCACCACTGAGGTAAATTGCCCCGCATAAGCGTTGGAGCAATAGCTAACACAGACAGAAGCAGGCAGAGTAGTACCAGGCCCCCTCTGAATTTAAGACTATTGGACATCTGCTTTGTATCTCCCTTTAAGCATAAAACAATTTAAGCGAAGAACCCGCTCCGGATTTAAATTCAATTACTGCTTAACCTCGGTGATCGCCGAACGGTTCATTTTCATTTTTACACCAGTAGCGACTTCGACAGTTACGGTCATATCTTCTACAGCAGATATTTTCCCATGGATGCCACCTGCAGTCACAACGGTATCACCGGCCTTCAACCCACCAACCAGTTCTTTATGCTGTTTTGCACGTTTCTGTTGTGGACGAATCAGCAAAAAATAGAAAATGGCGAACATCGCCACCAACATAATGATACCCTGATATCCACCCTGCCCCTGGGCTGCTCCATTCCCTGCCATTGCAAAAGCTTCTGTTGCCATTTGTTATCCTCCTTAGGATGTTTCCAACATAAATGTTGTCAGTTTTTTGTTAACTAGTTGATTCGCGTTTTTTGTAAAATTCTTTACGGAACGTCAAAAAAGTTCCTTGTTCTATTGACTGCCTGATACCAGCCATCAGTTGTTGATAGTAATAAAGGTTGTGATGTGTGTTGAGTACCGACGCAAGAATTTCTTTACTCGTATAGAGATGGCGTAAATACGCTCGACTGTAATGAGTGCACACATAACAATCACAATCGGGATCCAGCGGTTGTTGGTCATCGCGGAAACGTGCCTGCTTGATGTTGAGTTTACCAAAATTGGTAAACAACATTCCATTGCGGGCGTTACGCGTCGGCATCACACAATCAAACATATCACAACCACGAGCTACCCCCTCAACCAGGTTTTCTGGGGTACCAACGCCCATGACATAACGGGGAGATGTCCGAGGCAATAACGGCAAACCATATTCCATCATGTCATACATCAGTGAAGTTTCTTCACCAACGGACAGTCCACCCAGAGCATAACCCTCAAAACCGATCTCCTGCAATTGTTCGGCACTTTGCTTACGCAAGTCAAGCTCCATCCCACCCTGGACGATGCCAAACAGGGCGGCCTTAGAACCGGCCGGAATCACATCACGACAACGTTTAGCCCAGCGTGCTGAACGGTTCGTTGAGTCCGCAATATACTCAGGTTCTGCCGGGTGGGGTATACACTCATCGAAGACCATAACAATGTCAGAGCCGAGTGCGAGCTGGATTTCCATCGACAACTCTGGTGTCAGCAGATGCTTGCTGCCATCCAGATGCGATTGGAATGAGGCTCCTTGCTCAGTTATCTTGCGAAGAGCTCCCAAGCTGAAAACCTGAAAGCCCCCACTGTCGGTCAAGATCGGACGGTCCCAGTGCATAAAGTCATGCAGTCCACCCATTTGTTTGACCAGCTGATGACCGGGACGCAAATATAGATGGTAGGTGTTGGCCAGAATAATCTGCGCACCGATCTCTTTCAGTGCTTCAGGCAGTAGTCCCTTAACTGTTCCCAGGGTTCCCACCGGCATAAACGTCGGAGTATCTATGGCTCCCCGCTCAGTATATATATGGCCGAGCCGGGCCTCCGAATCGGTATCCTGTTGTAAAAGAGCGAAATTAAACAGTGACAAAATCAAACCAATCCTAAACAATCAACATGCAATCACCGTAGCTGAAAAAACGAAAACGCTCATCAACCGCGCGTTGGTAAGCTGACAGGATAAAATCACGTCCGGCAAAAGCAGAAACCAGCATCAACAAAGTTGACTTTGGCAGATGGAAGTTCGTCACCAAAGCATCAACAATTTTAAAGCGATAACCGGGATAAATAAAAATTTCACTGTCCCCGTCGCCAGATTTGAGTTCACCATCCTCTGCTGCGGTTTCCAACGCCCTAGCACTCGTAGTACCTAAAGCGAAAATCCGGCGCCCTTCCCTGCGTGCAACATTTATAGCTGCCGCTGTTTTAGCAGAAATCGAATAGCTCTCAGCGTGCATCTTATGTTGGCGAACATCCTCTACCCGAATTGGCAGGAAGGTTCCCAACCCAACATGTAACGTGAGGTTGACAATTTCGACACCGATAGCGGTCAGATTTCGTAAAACGTCCTCGGTAAAATGCAGGCCGGCGGTTGGAGCGGCAACGGCACCTTTTTCCCGTGCAAAAACCGTCTGATAACGCGAACGGTCTTCCCGATTATCCTCACGCTTGATATAAGGCGGCAACGGCAGATGGCCAAACAGTTCAAGCATATCCATAAAATCATCCGCACAACTGAACCTGACCCGACGGTAAGGAGCATCAACAACTTCCAAGACTTCTGCTTGGAAATCGGAAGCAAAGTGAACAACTGTGCCGTTTTTCAAAGAACGTGAACTTCTGGTCAGACAGAGCCAGTCTTCGTAGCCCTCTTGGTTTTTCTGCCGCCGCACCAGAAAAACTTCAACCTTGCCACCCGTCTTTTTTGTACCTAAAAGTCGAGCAGGAATCACCTTGGTATCATTGACAACCAGAACATCTCCAGGGACAAAATATTCCAGGATATCGGTAAACTGTCTTGCTTCAACCACTCCAGAATGACGATTGAGACACATCAATCGTGAGGCATCACGTAGAGTTGTCGGCGCTTGTGCTATCAACTCTTCCGGGAGGGTAAAATCGTAATCTTCTAACAACATTAAGAAAGTCCAGATCATGCTAAACAGCGCTATAGAAAATCATATTAACATATTAATGTCAATTGCTTTCCAGCTTAGCTGCGGTCATCTCAAACGGCGACAATACAATACTGTTGGCCCGTTGTGAAATGGTGAAAACTTAGACTGTTCGCTGAGGGGGGAGGAAGACGCCATTCGCCTGACTTCGGCGGCCTACTGGCCGGAAATTTAACCAATCAATCTCAGGTTTTTTTTCAATCCAGCTCTATCCTTTAACTTAATTGACAATCCTTAAAGCCAGGTACGGAACAATAAAAAAGGTAAAAACTACAAGCTTATAGGCCAGAATCCCTGCATAGTGGATGTGATTAAAGCTCACACGGGATATACCGTAAAATTTGCTATGCAAAGCGTAAACCCAGTCTTGAGCAAAACAGATAAACAAAAACCACCAAAGTAAAATACCCATATTGATGACAATACTCCACCCAAGTACCGCTTGAATTAGTTCCATCGTCATGCCATCCTCCTTTCAAGAAGTTAGATCCTGTCAATTTCATCTTTATAAACCATATCGGTGAGCTCAGTATATCAGTTGTGATGATAACGGGTGAGCGAGAACACTTTATGAAAAGTATGATGGATAAGGATGGGCCTATTACTGCGGAGATGTCTGTTCTGGAGGTTATCAGTCAATACCCACGGACAGAGGCGGTATTTAAATCTTACGATGAGTGCGCTGGAGAATGTCTCTGTTGCCAAAA
>JAPHSA010000127.1 GCA_026193235.1 Deltaproteobacteria bacterium
GCCCCCCGGGTTTCAGCAACGTTTCCTGGAAGTTCACAAGCAATGGAGCCAGCAGAGGCAGGAGCGGATCTATATCGTTCAACCCGGTGATAACCTCTCAACCATCGCCGAACAATTTCTCGTCCCTCTGGCCGCAATTCTGATCTGGAACCGTGTCGATCTCGACAGTCCACTTCATCCCGGCGATCGTCTGATCATTAACCCGGCTGGAAGTGCTTCGAAGTAGGGCGATAGTCTGCTGCCGACTGTCTAGATCCGACGACCCGGCCTCCGTTTGCTATAATGTTCTGAATCTGTTCAGGGTATACGACCATATGCAGACAACTTCTGGGACCGAATCCTCTCCTTTGAATTTTCTCGCTGAGCGAATCTACCAGGAAATCGCCCGACAATTCCCGATCTGTTGCGCCAGCGATGAGTTCTACTTTTTTCCGCAGGTGGTGGCGAATGGCTCTGGCCGTTGGGGCTGGGATGACTTGTCTCCGGCCGCTGTCGCAGCGTTTGCTGCCAGTTCGAAACAGTGGGAAGTCGAACTCAAACAACTGCACAAGGGTGCCGCTTCAGTGGCTGAGCAGATTGATGCCGAGGTTCTGCTGGCGATGCTGCAGACCCTTCGCGAGCAGTTGCAACGGGTTGCCCCACAACAGCATCAACCGAGCTTTCATCTGTCGATCTTGGTAGCCGGTCTCGTCGAGGCACTGGAGACTGATGAGCCCGAGGCTTGGCGCAAGCGTATCGCAGGTCTGCCGGAATTTTTGCAACAGGCTGCCATGACTCTCGGGTCGGTTCCGCAGCTATTTATGACTCTCGGTCTGCGGATGCTAGGTGATCTGCAGGGTTGGTTCGAGCAGCTTGAACAATCAGGCTTTGACCTTGTCGATGGGGTGAAAGCGTTGCAGCGGTTTGCCGATGCCCTGAGCCGTTGCCCGACTCAAGAGAGTTTTGCCCTGTCGTCTGAACTGTTCGAGCGACTGCTCACCGAGCATCTTGGCTGTGCTGGAGATCTCGAATCGGTTGAGCAGGAACTGCGTGCTGAATATGCTGAAATGGAAGCTATTCTGATACCTGAAGCCGAACGACTGCTTCGCGGACAACCGTGGCAGCAGGCTGAAAATCAGATTCCTTTTCAGGTTGCCCCGGCCGGTGACCTGCAGCAGCTCTATCGTCCTGAGTTACTGCGCCTCGAGAAACATGCCCGCGAAGTCGGACTCATTCCAGAACTGGCCGGGAACCTGCAACCGGACTTAGCTGCCGTGCCGGCGAGTATGGCCGCAATTCGCGCTTCGGATGCCTACAGCGCCAGGGTTGGCCATCCGGCCACTGGTGGGGTCTTTTACCTTTATGAACGAAGTGAAAACAAGGCTGGCCGGGTCGGGCAGACGCTGGAATATCGCTTGACCGCCACCCATGAAGCATGGCCAGGGCACCATCTGCTTGATATCTGTCGCTGGAATCTGCCGCGGCCAATCAGGCGACCCCTTGAGCGACCGCTTTATTATGAAGGTTGGGCCTGTTTTGCTGAACAACTGATGGCTATAACCGGCTATCTTGACGGCCCTTGGGATCGGTTCCTGCTGGCCCGAAGACGGATTGAACGCGCGGCGCGCGGGCTGGTCGATGTCGGTCTGCAGGCCGGTCGCATCAGCATGGCAGAGGCCGCACAATTACTGGTTCAGGTTGGTTACCCGCAGCGGAAAGCAGTTGCCGTGGTGCCGAAGTACGCGCTGCGCCCCGGGTATCAAGTCTGCTACACACTGGGGTTAAGGCGCATGATGCAATTGCGTGAAGATTACGCTGCGCTGGAGGTTGGCGTTTTTGCTCGCCAGGTGTTGACGCAAGGGGAAATTGGTTTTACCGCTTTGAGGCGAGTTTTGCTGAGCAGAGGAGACTGATATGGAAGGTTTTTGGGGGTATCATTCCGAATGGAATCTTGGCAGCCCGGGTGGCTGGGACTACCAGCGGATTACCCAGGAGATTGGCAAGGCCGTCTGGGCACGGGTGAACAAGCTTACCCCGATCGGCATTGAAGTCGATTTCGATCATCCGCTGCTCTACCCGATCGATGGTTTTGTCAAGATGCTGGTAGCCAATCATCAGCTGCATACTGGGTCCAATCATGGACTGATCGCGGTGATCGCCGAGGAAGAAACCCTGGTCGATGTCACTGAGAATATCAATCTTGCCAACCGCTTGAACTGCATCGATGGCCTGTCGAGTGCCCTGATGGCGCCGCATGAACTCGAATTGCAGAAGGGTCGGGTCAGTTATCGGGGCACACCGGTTTCGATCGCTTTTGTCGATTTCAATACTGATGTGCTGCTCAACCTGCATCGCCAGCATAATCTCAAACCGTTGCTGCAACTGGTGGCCGAAGGGCGGGTGGTGAACCCGCGCGGAACCGAACCGATCAACGTCAAAAGCATGTTCGAACTTCTGACCTCGGAAGGGAAAGAGCGTTTTTCGCCGCAATCGGTTTTGCGTACGCCGTGGACCCGGCGGTTTCTCCCTGGGAAGACATTGGGCCAGAATGGTGAGCAAATCGATGATCTGTATGAATGGACCCGGCGCAACTGGGACAACCTGGTGTTGAAACCGGAGCGGGGCTACTCTGGGATGGGGGTGCGGGTCGGTGTGGTTAATCCTGACGCCGACGAAGCGGTCGGACTGGCATTGGAAAAAGGCCAGTACATCGTGCAGCAGAAAATTCCACTGCACCTCTGGGCGGAAGAATGTGTCAGCTACGAGCAGGACGAGGGCGTCGTGCTGAACCGTTTTCAGACGGATTTTCGCTGCCTCTTCGGTTGCGATGGCCTGTTCGGCTTTCTGGTGCGTTATGGTGGCGTGCCAACCAACGTCGGCA
>JAPHSA010000214.1 GCA_026193235.1 Deltaproteobacteria bacterium
CCGGCGACAGCAACTGGCAAATGTCAAGGCACAGCTGGACTCAGAGTTTACCGCACTGGTCAATACCCAAACCAAGCGGTTGTCTGCAGCCCGCCAGGCAAAAGCGATCTTTGCTGATGCTTCCGGAACAGAGAAAGAAATTGTGCTGGCAGACATCTTTCAAGTTTACACCCCAAACAGCATGACCATTGCTGATAAAGTCATTTTCTATCTCCACAAGCTGATCGAACTGTTTGTCGGTGAGCCCCGTGAATCGAACACAGAGGGAGGACTGTTCCCGGCAATCTTCGGCACCGTGATGTTGATCTTCGTTATGAGCCTGTTCTCTTTTCCGCTCGGGGTGATAGCCGCGATCTATCTGCGCGAATACGCCAAAGAAGGTGTGATAGTGCGCATTGTACGGATCGGGGTCAACAACCTGGCCGGGATTCCCTCGATCGTCTACGGCATCTTCGGCCTCGGTTTCTTCGTCTACGGCATCGGCCACAGCATCGATATGCTGTTGTTTCCGGAACGATCGCCAACCCCAACCTTCGGCACCGGCGGTCTGCTCTGGGCCAGTCTGACCCTGGCACTACTGACTGTGCCGGTGGTGATTGTCTCTACCGAAGAGGCGCTCGGTGCCATCCCGCGTGAAATGCGCGAAGGTTCTTATGCCTTGGGAGCGACCAAGTTTCAGACCCTTTACCGGATCCTGCTACCAATGGCTTCCCCGGGGATTATGACCGGTCTGATACTGGCGATGGCCAGAGCGGCCGGTGAAGTCGCGCCGCTTATGATCACCGGTGTTGTTAAACTGGCACCAACACTACCGATCGACGGCAACTTTCCTTTTTTCCACCTGGACCGCAAGTTCATGCACCTCGGCTTCCATATCTACGACATCGGCTTCCAGTCGCCGAATGTTGAGGCGGCTAAGCCGATGGTCTTTGTCACCACCCTTTTGCTGGTGCTGATCGTGTTGGCGATGAGCAGTGTCGCGATCCGTTTGCGCAACAAGATGAAAAAACGCTACACTTTTGGCACATTTTAGGAGAACAGATTACATATGTCAGCTTTCAAGATAGACAACCCGGTCATCGAAGTCGAAAACCTGCGCTTTTATTACGGTGATTCACGGGCGATTCACGGCGTTGATATTGCCTTCCCGGAAAAGCAGGTCACTGCGCTGATCGGCCCCTCCGGCTGTGGCAAGAGCACTTTGCTGCGCTGTTTCAATCGGATGAACGACCTGATCGATATCAGCCGGGTTGAAGGTAAGGTGCTGCTCGACGGTGAGAACATTTACGACAAGAGCACCGATATCATCGAACTGCGCCGCCAGGTCGGGATGGTCTTTCAGAAGTCGAATCCCTTCCCCAAATCGATCTATGAAAACGTCATCTATGGCCTAAGAATCGCCGGGGAAAAGGATAAGAAACTTTTCGAAGAACGGGTCGAAACCAGCCTCAAGGGTGCAGCACTTTGGGATGAGGTGAAGGATCGCTTACACGAGAGTGCTTTGGGTCTTTCCGGCGGCCAGATGCAGCGACTCTGCATCGCCCGCGCGATCGCGGTGAATCCGAAGGTTATTCTGATGGACGAACCCTGTTCCGCGCTCGACCCGAAATCGACCGCCCGGGTTGAAGAACTGATTGGCGAACTGCGCGAGAACTTCACCATCATCATCGTAACCCACAACATGCAGCAGGCCGCGCGGGTCTCAGACAACACGGCTTTCCTCTTCGAAGGGAATCTGATTGAATACGGGCTGACCGACCAGCTGTTCGTCAAGCCTCAGAATAAACAGACCGAAGATTACATCACCGGCCGCTTTGGTTGATTTGAAAGGATTTGTCACATGGCAGTTTTAATGCAGCAGGAACTTGATAATCTGAAAAAAATGCTTCTGGCGCTGAGTGCCGAAGTTGAGGGGCGGGTCAAGCAGGCGGTACAGGCACTGCTGACCGGTGATCGCAAACTTGCAGAAACAGTTAAAGGGGGCGATGCCCAGATCGACAATCTGGAGATTGAACTTGAGGAAGAATGTCTGAAAGTTCTCGCCTTACATCAGCCGGTTGCCACTGATCTGCGCTTTATCGTCTCAATCCTGAAGATTAACAATGATCTGGAGCGGGTTGCTGATTTTGCTGTAAATATTGCGGAGCGAGCTGTCGATCTGAGTGGAGCGATCAGAATCGAGTGCCCCTATGATGTGGCGCGGATGGCTGAACTGGTCGAAAAAATGCTGAAGATGGCTCTCGATTCACTGGTGGAGAAAGATACCGATCTGGCGCGTGAAACGATCAGGCTTGATGACGATGTCGATGATATGCATAAGGCGAATTTCGCCAAGGTCAAAGAGGCTATCCGCAACGACCCGACTTATCTGGACGGGCTGATCGTCTACCTGTCGATATCCCGTTATCTGGAACGCATGGGTGACCTGGCAACCAATATTGCCGAGGATGTCGTCTATCAGGTTGATGGAGAAATCATCCGCCACGGCGGCATTCAGACTTATTCTCCGAAATAAGGACATTCTAAAGTGACTGCTGTTCATAATTAACACCAAGAACCTCCAAAATCTCATCAAAGGTCACTCCCAAGACCGTACTTTCTTCGGTCTATTACGGCTGACGGATCGACCGGCAGCCAGATTCTTGAACTGCAGAGCAAACCAAGCAAGACCGTTTATGATAAGATGATTTTTTGCATTTTTATAAAATCATCACTGATAGTCTTAGGTTCAGTCGGGAGAAAATCTTATGTCAGAAGAAAAAATCCGCCTTGGAATCAGTTCCTGCCTGCTCGGCGCAAAAGTCCGTTTTGATGGCGGTCATAAACTTGACCGCTTTTTAACGGAAACCCTTGGCCACTATGTCGAATATGTTCCGGTCTGCCCGGAGGTTGAAGTTGGCCTGCCAACTCCTCGTGACAGCTTACGGCTGACCGGCACGCCGGAGAGCCCGCGGCTGGTTTTCCCCAAAACCGGTGAAGATATCACCGAACGGATGACCGTCTGGGCCAAACAGCGGGTCACGCAACTGGAAAAGGAAAACCTGTGTGGTTTCGTTTTTAAGGCTAAATCTCCAAGTAGCGGCATGGAGCGGGTGCGGCTGTATGATAAAAACGGGGTGCCGAACAAAACCGGCGTCGGCCTGTTCGCCGGGATCTTCATGGAGCACTTTCCACTGCTGCCGGTGGAAGAAGAGGGGCGGTTACACGATCCCCGACTGCGGGAGAATTTCATCGAAAATATCTTTGTGCTGAAACGCTGGCGGGAAACGCTGATCCAGGGGAAAACTGCCAGAAACCTGGTCGATTTTCACACCCGGCACAAATACCTGATCATGGCCCGTGGCGTTGAGAGTTATCGACAGATGGGAAAACTGGTCGCCAGGTCAGGAGACTTGAATGCAGAAACTCTCTATCAAGATTACCTGGGAATGCTGCTGAAAGCCCTGCGGCTGAAAACTTCCATACCAAAACACATCAATGTGTTGCAGCACATCTTTGGCTATTTTAAAAAACAGCTGAGCGCCGATGAAAAGCAGGAAGTCATTTCGATTTTTGAGAGCTACCGCGGCCGGCAGATTCCCTTGATTGTACCGATTACCCTGCTGAACCATTTCGTCCGCAAGTATGAACAACCCTATCTGCAGAAGCAGGTTTATCTCAACCCGCATCCGATTGAACTGAGCCTGCGTAATCATGTCTGAGGTTCCGGAATTACGCGTCCGGAAACTGAATGATGTCAAAACAGCTGAAAACGGTCAGTTCGTCCTCTACTGGATGACCGCCTTCCGCCGTCCTTTTTACAACTTCGCTCTGCAGCGGGCAGTTGAACGGGCAAAAGAGCTGCAGAAACCTTTGCTGATTCTGGAAGCGTTACGCTGCGATTACCCTTTTGCCAGTGATCGCTTGCATCGCTTCATTCTCCAGGGGATGGCCGATAACGCGGAACATTTCGCTACGACATCTGCAGTTTACTACCCCTTTGTCGAAACCGAGACAGCGGCAGGTAAAGGGCTGCTGGAAAAACTGGCGGAATCAGCCTGTCTGATTGTCGCTGACGACCATCCCGGTTTTTTTTACCCGCACATGCTCAAGGCTGCTGCCCGGAAAGTTTCCGTCTTGCTGGAGGCGGTCGACAGTAACGGCCTGCTGCCGCTTCGCGCCGCTGATCGTGATTATCCGACCGCCTATGCTTTTCGGCGCTTCCTGCAAAAGGAATTGCCCGGGCACCTGTTCGACTTTCCACTTGCTGATCCGTTGTGCAATATCGACCTGCCGCAGCTGGGAACTGTTGCTGAAGAAATCCGACAGCGCTGGCAACCTACCACGGCCGAACTGTTGCTTGCCGATCCAACAATCCTCACCCAA
>JAPHSA010000001.1 GCA_026193235.1 Deltaproteobacteria bacterium
GAGGAAGCCAGGAACAAAAGCAGTACCAGGGCCAAACATCAGCCCGCAAGAACTTAAAGAGTTTAGTTTTTGGAGGTAACAACTTTCTTTTTGTGAGGAGGAATTTATGGACGACCAAGGCATTGCTTATTGGAAAGCGACAACAGGACTCATCAGAAACGTTCTGATTGTCTGGTTTATTGTCTCATACGGTTTCGGAATTATCTTAGGCCCAGCATTAAACAGTTTTTCTCTCGCTGGCTATCCGCTGGGATTCTGGTTCGCCCAGCAGGGTTCAATTTATTGTTTTGTTGCTATGATCTTCATCTACGCCAAATTGATGGGGAATATCGACAAAAAATTTGACGTCCACGAAGACTAAGGAGGAGCTACGATTATGGGATTACAAGCTATGACATACCTCGTTGTCGGCCTCACCTTTGCGATCTATATCGGTATCGCAGTGTGGGCCCGCGCGGGAACTACGAGTGAATTTTATGCGGCCGGTGGCGCTGTCCACCCGGTTCTGAATGGTATGGCAACGGGCGCTGACTGGATGTCGGCAGCCTCATTCATCTCCATGGCCGGTTTGATTGCCAACATGGGTTACGGTGGCGGTCTGTTCCTGATGGGCTGGACCGGTGGTTATGTTCTTCTGGCGATGCTGCTGGCACCTTACCTGCGGAAGTTTGGTAAGTTTACCGTGCCTCAGTTTATCGGTGATCGTTTCTACTCCAACGGCGCCAGTGCCGTGGGCGTTATCTGTCTGCTGGCTGCCTCATTGACCTACATCATTGGTCAGATGACCGGTGTTGGTGTTGCCTTCTCCCGTTTCCTTGGCGTTTCCAATTCCACCGGTGTTTACATCGGCATGGGTATCGTCTTTATGTACGCGGTTTTCGGCGGCATGAAAGGGATCACCTACACCCAGGTTGCCCAGTACTGCGTTCTGATTCTTGCCTACACCATTCCGGCAATCTTTATCTCCATGCAGCTGACCGGCAACCCGATTCCGCAACTTGGCCTGGGTTCTACCTTTGCTGGCACCGACATGAGTCTGCTCGGCAAACTTGATCACGTTGTTACCGACCTCGGTTTCGGCAAGTACACCACCCAGGTTCCCGGCAGCATGCTCAACTATTTTGTTTACACCGTTTCACTGATGATCGGTACCGCCGGTCTGCCTCACGTTATCATGCGTTTCTTCACCGTTCCTACGGTTAAGGATGCCCGTTCATCCGCTGGTTGGGCGCTGGTTTTCATCGCTATTCTCTACACCACGGCACCTGCTGTTGCTGCTATGGCTCGTTTGAACCTGCACGCGACTGTTAATACCGCTGTCAAGTCCGGTGGCGACATCTTTGCCGCGGAAAGCAGTATTGTAGCTGCCGACCGTCCCGACTGGATGCACCGTTGGGAAGTTACCGGTCTACTGAAGTTTACTGACAAAAACGGCGACGGTCGGATCCAGTACTATAATGACAAGTCCAAAGATCCAGCCTTCCTCGCCAAAGTGGAAGCTGCCGGTTGGAAAGGTAGTGAACTAGCAGTTAACCGCGATATCATGGTTCTTGCGAATCCGGAAATCGCCTTGTTGCCAAACTGGGTTATTGCTCTCGTTGCTGCCGGTGGTCTGGCTGCTGCGTTGTCAACGGCTGCTGGTCTGCTGTTGGCCATTTCCTCAGCCATTTCGCACGATCTGTTGAAGAACATCTGGATGAAAGACCTGTCTGAGGCTGGCGAGCTGATGGCTGGTAAAATTGCCATGGCCGGCTCAATCGTTGTTGCTGGTTATCTTGGTCTCAATCCTCCGGGCTTTGCTGCCGGTACCGTGGCTATCGCCTTCGGTCTGGCCGCCAGTTCCATCTTCCCGGCGCTGATGATGGGTATTTTCAGTAAAACCATGAACAAGCAGGGTGCCATCGCCGGTATGTTGTCCGGTCTTGCCGTCACCATGCTTTATGTTTTCGCCCACAAGGGCATCCTGTTTATCAAGGGAACCGAGTTCCTCGGTCTCTTCGGTGGTAAAGCCAACTTCTTCTTTGGCATTTCCCCGAACGCCTTCGGTGCCATTGGTGCGATTGTGAACTTTGCAGTGGCCTTCGCTGTGAAGAACATGACTCCTCCAGTACCTGAGCATATTGCCAACATGGTTGAGCAGGTGCGGATCCCACGTGGCTCCAAAGCTGTTGACGGAACTCACGCACACTAAGAGTCCTTAGTTCAATGCGATCAGCATTGCTGATCATTCGGCCCCGCCAGCCTGGCTGGCGGGGTTTTTTTTACGAATATCCTTGATCGCCCAAACCAGATCAGGTACAAGAATTCGAGATTTTGATAGGTTTTTGACACGGAGTAACAAAGGGAGTTTTTAGATGGGTTTTGATGTCAGCACAGCAATGACCTGGATACTGTTTCTAGCACTTTTCCCCATGGCCTTTATCTGGCTGCGGCGAGCCTGGCGGGTTCTGATCAAACGAAACTATGCGGAAGTCGCCATCAAACGCGGGCTCCCCCCGGCCAATCCGAAAAAATGGGCTCCGTTTGTCGGGCTGCTTAACCTCACCTGCGGCGCAATCGTCAGCTGGATTATTGTCGGTGTGCCCTTCTGGATTGGCACTGGCATCCTGCTTGGCCCCTTTCAGAGTTACGATTCCTGGAGCGCCATTGCCGGATTGACGATCTGGGGCAAAATTATTGCCGATTTTATCATCCGCTCTCAGGCGCACCCCTTTGCCTTTGGAAAAAAGAAAAAACCACTGACGGATTGATCCTGTTCCGCCAAATCCACAGAGCGCATTTCAGCCCTTCCTCCTCGCACCATACCTGTGATATTCTTCCAAAATAATCAGCCAGGCCTCCCGTCGAGGCCTAAGCAGCTGCACTCGATGCAACAATAACGCTGTCCGACAAGGATTTACATGGGGCTTATCAAAAGCTTACGCGAGACCGAACCGTTCAAGCAGCTTTCCGAAGATGTTTTTGCCGAACTCCGCAATGCGGCCACAGTCAAAAAATTTCCGGCGCAGGTTCACATTTTCAATCAACATGATCCACCCAGTGGCTACCTTTATGTGATCAAATCAGGGCTGGTCGAAATCGTCGTTCTGACCCCGGGTGGGGTTGAAATGATCGTTGATTACCGCAAGGAAGGCGCATTCTTCGGTGGTACGCCTGTATTTACTGACGGTGGCTATACGGCAGGTGCGCGCACTGTCAAAGAGACCGAATGCTATCTGATTCCGCAGAGCGTCCTCATCAAAACCGCTGAAAACTACCCCCATATTATTGAATACTTTAATAAAGCGGTCTACTCACGGGTTCGCAACCTCTATTCCGGCATGGTCAACGAGCATGCCCAGAATACTCTGACCCAGATGGAGGCCTATCCCTTTAAAAAGCGCCTCTCTGAAATCATGTCATCCCCGGTGGAAACCTGTGGCCCTGAGACACCGATCCGCGAGATCGCCCGCCGAATGACACAGCGGGGGATCGGCGCCATACTGGTCTGTGACGGGACAAACAAACTGAGCGGAATCATCACCGAGCGGGATCTGGTATCCAAAATTCTGGCACGGGACACAGCTGATTGCAAAACCTCACTGGCTCAGGAGGTGATGACCCCACAGCCCTACACCATGACCCCCGATACCTTCATGTATGAAGCAACCACCTTCATGATGGGGCATAAAATCAAACATATGCCGGTGCTTGATCGTGACGAAATTGTCGGGATTATCACCCTGCAAGACCTGATGAAATATCGCAGCCAGAAATCGATGCTGCTGATCGGCAGTGTTGATAAAGCCAGAACGGTAGAAGATTTAATCGGCGCCCGGGCAGAGATTGTTAAGGTTGCCCGTGCTTTGATGAGTGAAACCCGCTCCCATGTCGAAACCATGGAAATCATTTCCTACATTCACCACCGCATAATCCGCCGCTGCTATGAACTTGTTCTGAATGAACTGAAACGTCAGGGGAAAAAAGTACCCGACATTAAATTCTGCTTCATGATCATGGGGAGTGGCGGCCGCAAGGAAATGCTGCTCGGACCGGATCAGGATAACGGCTTTATTTACGACAATTTCCCGGACGAAAAGACTGCTGAGGTTGATGCGTTTTTTATTCCCTTTGCAGAAAAACTGGTCGCGGCGCTAGCGCGCATTGGTTACCCGCGCTGCAAGGGCAATGTCATGGTCAACAATCCACTCTGGCGGGGACGGCTGAATGAATGGAAAGCCCGGGTGTCTGACTGGATCAGGGTCCCGGAACCACAAAAAGTGAGATATTCCTCCATTTTCTTTGATTTCATGCCGATCGCTGGTGAAGCCTCACTCTGCCAGGAATTGCGTGAGATTGTTCATTACCAGATCAAAACTCACCCGATATTCCTCTATCATATGATGGAACTGGACTTTAAGCATAAGGTCCCCCTGAGTCTGCTGGGCCGTTTTTCCCTCGAACGCGGCAAGGAACACAAAGGAACCCTGTCGCTGAAACAGGCGGGCAGTATTTTTATTGTCGACTGTGTCCGCATGTTTCTGCTGGAGCAGCAGGTCGATGCCACAACCACGACTGAACGGCTTGATCAGTTGGTCAAACTGAAAATTTTCAACCCGGAAACGGCTGAGCATATCAAAGCGGCCTTTGAAGCCTTTACCTTTTTGCGCCTGCGCAATGAAATCGACCTGATTGATCAGGGAAAATTCCCAACCCACTACCTTGACCCCTATGCCCTGAGCAAAAATGAGCAGGACCTCCTCAAAGAGGCTTTCCGGGTCGCCAGCAAACTTCAGGATTCAACAAAACGTCATTTTTCTAAATTAGTGGGTTGAATGTTTCTGACTGTGTCCAAGTTAATCCAGAAATCCATTTATTTTAATTATTCATGCGCAGCAGATTAATTATTCATTGCTAAAATCACGCTCATGGATAAAATAAGGGTGTTACAGTGAAGCTGTCATCAGTTTCTTGGATGATCTTCAGTAATACCAAGCAATGATGTGAAATATGAGTGGAGATTTTGTATGGCAAGAGAGCAGGAACTTCAAGCCTATTGGAAAGAAAACCTCAAGTACATCATAGTTCTTCTTTCAATCTGGTTCTGCGTTTCCTATCTTTGCGGCATTGTCTTTGTTGATCAGCTGGATAAATTTAAAATCGTTGGTTTCCCTGTTGGTTTCTGGTTCGCTAATCAGGGAGCGGAAATCATTTTCTGTCTCCTGATCATCGTCTATGTCAGGCTGATGAATCGTCTGGATCGGAAATATGATGTTTATGAAGATTGATTTCCAAACTTATCCGGGGAAGACTCGGTCATGAGCATTACCACCTGGACCTGGGTTATCATCGGCATCACTTTCGCCATCTATATTCTCGTCGCCATCCGTGCCCGTGCTGTCTCAACGGGAGCTTTTTATGCTGCGGAGCAGACCATTCATCCGGTCCTTAATGGCATGGCCACTGGCGCTGACTGGATGTCCGCTGCCTCTTTTATCTCCATGGCCGGAGTGATTTCTTTCATGGGGCGCGATGGCTCCATGTATCTGCTCGGCTGGACTGGCGGCTATGTCCTGCTGGCTATGCTCCTGGCTCCCTATCTACGCAAATATGGTAAATATACCGTTCCCGCATTTATCGGTGACCGGTATTATTCCCAAAGTGCCAGGATTATCTCACTGCTCTGTGCCATTTTTATCTCCTTTACCTATGTCGCCGGACAGATGCGGGGCGTGGGTGTGGTCTTTTCCCGCTTCCTCAATGTCCCGATTAACACCGGGGTCGTCATCGGCATGTGCATTGTTTTCTTCTATGCCGTTCTCGGTGGGATGAAAGGGGTGACCTACACTCAGGTGGCCCAGTATTGTGTCCTCATCGTCGCCTATATGGTGCCGGCTATTTATATTTCGATCATGTTGACCAACAACCCGATTCCGGCCTTCGGCCTGGGCAGTTCCATCAGCCCCGGAGGGGCGGAAATTCTTCAGGACAGCTCCACACAGGGAAGATATCTCCTCGATGTGCTCAACGGCATCCACAAGGATTTGGGATTCACTGAATATACGTCCGGCATACGACCCAAGATTGATGTCTTCTTTATTGTTATCGCTCTGATGGTCGGTACCGCCGGGTTACCACATGTCATTATCCGCTTTTTTACTGTGCCCAAAATCAGGGATGCCAGAGCTTCAGCCGGATGGGCGCTGATTTTTATTGTACTGCTCTACACTGCGGCTCCTGCTGTCGCCGCATTTGCCCGCACCAACTTCATAAAAACCGTGCATAATGTTGAGTATGCCGAGGCCCCGCAATGGTTTAAAAACTGGGAATCGACCGGATTGATTGCCTGGGTGGACAAAAACGATGATGGGATTATGCAATATGGCCCCGGAAAAGTCTTTGCCGGGAAACCAACCTATACGGGAACAACGGGACATTTCGGTCAGGCAATGGTATCAAACGTCGTCTCAGCAGAGCCCAATGAGCTTTATGTTGATCGCGACATTATGGTGCTGGCCAACCCGGAAATCGCTCGACTACCCAACTGGGTCGTCGCTCTGGTTGCTGCCGGAGGCCTGGCGGCAGCACTTTCAACCGCTGCCGGACTGCTTCTGGTGATTTCGTCTTCCATCTCACATGATTTGATGAAGGGCGTACTGATGCCGAGTATGTCTGAAAAAGGTGAACTCTTGTGGGCCCGCTGCGGAGCGGCCGGGGCTGTAGTTGTGGCCGGACTGCTGGGGATTTTTCCACCGGGATTTGTTGCTCAGGTGGTTGCCTTTGCCTTTGGCTTGGCGGCAGCATCCTTTTTTCCAGCGATCATCATGGGAATATTCAGTAAAAAAACCAATGTCTACGGAGCGATGTCCGGCATGATCGCGGGCATTGGTTTCACGGCAGCCTATATTGTTTACTTTAAATTCATAAATCCCGGTGCCAATAAACCGGAAAACTGGTGGTTCGGTGTTTCCCCTGAGGGGATCGGCACCGTTGGTATGATGATAAACTTTGCCCTGATCATCATTGTCTCCAAGTTCACTCCAGAGCCCCCGGAAGAGATCCAAAAGCTGGTCGACAGGTTACGCTATCCAGTTGAGAGAACTCTGGGTGAAACAAAGGCTTCGGCCAAAGCACGAGCCCCCTATTAATCGGTGACCCGATATTTCACGACAAAAGCCCCTGAAAATATTCTTTTCAGGGGCTTTTTCTGTTCGATCCTATAGGAAGAACTACAACAGCTGCTTCACCGCAGCCAAAGCCGCTGCATAATTCGGCTCCGCTGTGACCTCGGGAACCAGTTCAACATAAACAACCTTATTATTCTGGTCGATGACAAAGACTGCGCGAGCCAGCAATTTAAGATCTTTCAAAAGTAAACCGTAGTTCAAACCAAAAGACCGTTCCTGATAGTCAGAGAGGGTCTGAATCTTGTCAATTCCGGCATTGCCACACCAACGTTTCTGGGCGAAGGGCAAATCAACGCTGATGGTGTAAACGGCGACCTCATCCGGAAGCTCGGCGGCGTCCTGATTAAAATGCCGGGTCATGGCATCACAAACCGGCGTATCCAGCGAGGGGACCACGGTAATTAACTTTATTTTCCCGGCATCCGCCGCCAAGGAAACGGGCTGCAGGCCATTATCAACAACCTGAAAATCGGGGGCCTGGTCACCGACTTTGATTTCCGGACCGAGCAAGGTTGCCGGATTCCCCTTAAAAAGAACTGCTGCTTCACGTTCCTGAACTGAACTCATGCTATTCCTCCTTATATCTGTTGAATGAATACTTGACTAATTTTATCATAATTCTAATAGTTTATTTTTATCTGTCAACTAAATTCACTTGATCAAAAAAAACCCCATTACCTATAAAGGGCAAAGGGGCAGGAAAAAACATCAGTTCTTAGAGAAAAGCTACCTCCCCACATGTGGCGGGACAATAACCACGGTCCGGTGGGTTTTCCGCAGAATTTTTTCCGCCACACTCCCCAGGAAGGCATAGTGCAACTTGCCTTTGCTGTGACTGCCAAGAATGATCATATCGGCATCCAGCCGGTCGGCTACAGCAAGAATCATCGACGTTGGATCACCATGATGAACTTCTATCTGGGGCGGGTGCTTGACCTCCTCCTTCATCAATTCAGCTTCGTCCTGAATAATTTTGTTAAGTTGTTCTTTGGTTTGACCTGCCAACTCCGCTTCATTTTTGGCGTTGAATTCTGCCAGCTTATCCGCGCCCATGGTCAGGGCCACCATGTTCAATACCGATGAATCTACCGTTGGCATGACATGAAGTACGTGCACCTGTGCATGAAACTTACTCGCTAATTCAAGAGCATAGCGGATAACCTTTGAAGATTCCTGGCTAAGATCTTTCGCGACTAGAATTTTTTTAATCTGGATACTC
>JAPHSA010000020.1 GCA_026193235.1 Deltaproteobacteria bacterium
AATGGCGGCATCTTCGCCTTCGGTCTGTCGGAAAAAGAGCACGGGGCCGATCTCTATTCCAGCGAGGTGATGTTGCATCCGCAAACAGATGGAAGTTATCTGGCCCGTGGTTCGAAATATTACATCGGCAACGGCAACTGTGCCGCCCTGGTCTCAACTTTTGGCAAACTCGCCGATAGCGGTGAATATGTTTTCTTCGTCGTCAAAAGCGATCATCCCAACTACGAATGCGTTAAAAAGATTGATACCTCAGGGGTTCGTCAGGCCTATGTTGCCGAATACTGCCTGCACGATTATCCGATTGACAAAGATGATATTCTTTCCGTTGGCCCATTGGCCTGGGATTCCTCGCTGAACACGGTTAACATCGGCAAGTTCGAGCTTGGCTTTGCTGCGATCGGCATCGCCACCCACTGCTTTTACGAAGCTCTCAATCATGCGGCAAAGCGCCGCCTGTACGACCAGTTGGTCACCGACTTCCCTCACGTGCGCAAAACTTTTACCGAAGCCTATGCCCGGCTGAACGCGGCAAAGCTTTTCGCTCTGCGGGCCGGTGATTACCTGCGCAGTGCCTCTGATGAAGATCGCCGCTATCTGCTGTTCAACCCGATCGTGAAAATGAAGGTGACCTCGCAAGGCGAGCAGATCGTTGATCTGCTCCATGACGTCATCGCCGCCAAAGGTTTTGAGCAGGACAGCTACTTTGAGATGGCGATCCGCGATATCGGCATGCTCCCAAAACTGGAAGGAACAGAGCATGTCAACATGGCGTTGAATGTTAAATTTATCCGCAACTATTTCTTTGGACCCTGCGATTATCCAGAGATCCCCCGGCGCAATGACAGTGCTGATGACCGCTACCTGTTCCAGCAGTTTACCGGTGGTTTGGCAAAAATCCGTTTCCCTGACTATCGGCGGGCCTATCAGAATTTCGATTCGGAAAACATCACCATTTTTCGTGAACAGGTTGAACTCTTCCGCCAGTTACTGATTCAAGCACCGCCAACCCAGGAGCAGATGAAAAACATTGATTACATGCTCGCGGCTGGTGAACTGTTCACCCTGATTGTCTACGCCCAGCTCATTCTGGAAAACAGCAAAATCTACCGGCTCGATGATAGCCTGCTGGAACAGATCTTTGATTTCCTCATCCGAGACTATTCCGCTTTTGCCTTGCAGATGGTTCTGAATCACTCTAATCTTCCAGAGCAGGAAGAAATCTATCGCAGCATGCTGAAAAAACCGACTCAGAATCCAGCACAGTTTGAACAGGTCTGGGCACAGGTTAGGGCACTCGAAGACTGCTACCAGATGCCGGAATAACGAATAACCCCGAAAAGGATTCTCTATGGGCCATCATGTTGGCAGCAAAAGCAGTATTGTTCCCTTAATTGATCGCTTGAATAAATACCCCGTCGGCTTGCCCGACAGCGAAAAACTGCGGGAAATTCTGGCGCTGCTGTTTGCCGAGAACGAAGCCTATATTGCCTCGCGCTTTCCTCTTGAAGAAGCCACCCTTGATGAACTGATCCATGCAACCGGTATTTCGGAATTGGAGCTGGTTCCTCAACTGGAACAGATGTGCGACAAGGGCTTGGTGATGGATCTTCCCTACGAGGGCAGGACCTATTATCTGTTGCTCCCCGGCTTGATCGGTTTTTTTGAGCTGACCTTTATGAAAAGTCGCACCGATCTGCCGAAAGAAAAAATTGCCAGATTGATGCAGGAGTATCTGTACGAAAATCCCCGCGAAGGGATGGCAAAAGAATTTTTCGACAGTAAAATACCACTGACTCGGGCCCTGCCCTACGAAGACAAAATTCCTGTGTCATCAACCGTCACCAGCTATGAGAACGCCCGGGAAATCATCAAGAATTCTGGTTATGGCGCAGTCGGCATCTGTTATTGCCGTCACAAAAAGCACCATCTGGATCAGGACTGCGCCAAAAGAGCGCCGATGGAGGACATCTGTATCTCTTTGGGCGCCGGAGCCAAGTTCCTGGTGCGTCGGGGATTTGCCAAAGAGCAGACTGCCGATGAGCTGCTGGGCATTCTTGATCGCGCGCGGGAATTTAATTTGACCCACATCACCGACAATATCCGTCAGAAGCCCTCGTTTATCTGTAACTGCTGTTCCTGCTGTTGTGAATTGCTGGCAGGTGTTCAGGCCGGTTACCATGATGGTGTCGCAAAGGCCCCGTTCATCGTGCGGGTCGACGAAGAACTCTGTAACAGTTGTGGCCTGTGCGTCAGCGCCTGCAATGTTGCAGCTTTGGAGATACCGGAGAAAAAGAATTCAGCAAAAAGCCTTGATAAGATCTGCCTTGGTTGCGGTGCCTGTATTCCGGTCTGTAAACAGGGAGCCCTTTCCTTGGTTGATCGCGGAAAAACTTACCTGCCACCACGTAACCGCCGGGAAATGATGAAGAAACGGCTTCTGGAACGGGGCCGAGCAGCACCATTTGTCGTTAATGGCATCAAAAAAAAGATCCGAAAAATCGTTAAAGGCACACCAAAAAGTCCAAACGTCCCCTGATAAGTGAAGGGACAAACGACTATCATAGCCTCTGGGCACAGATGCTGACACTTTTCATCTTCGATTCACTGATTGTAGCCTTCATTTTATTGATAACTGATCACTTCCTGATACTCTTTAAATGTATAATTTTATGTCTTTTTTCAATCACAGAAAAGGAGTCAGGCTATGAAAAAATCAGTGCTTGTCCTTGCTGCAGTGTTAATAGTGTCGATGGGGCTTGTAACCCCTTCTTCGGCCGAACCCTACTTGAGTATCAATACCGGAGCTGTTTGGGCCAAAGATTCCAACCTATCCGTACAAGGCTACGATAGTCCTGGAGAGCATTCCTACGATATCGGTTACGTAACAATGAGCGTGGCAATCGGAAAAACCTATACCAACGGTATCCGTGCGGAGCTGGAAATCCCCTATCGCTTCAATGATATAGATGAATTTTCAATGGAAAATCTCAGCCCGCAAGAATTCGACAGAGAAATTTCGCTTCTGGCCTTGATGACCAATATTTACTACGATTTCGATACTGGTTCGAGCTTGAAACCCTTTGTCGGTGGGGGAATCGGCTATGGCCTGATGCAGATCGAAGGTTTGCATGATCACCGTGATGCAGGAGTGTTCGCCTATCAGTTAATGATCGGCTGTGGCTATGCACTTAGCAAAAAACTAACCTTTGACTTGCAATATCGTGCCTTCGCTACGGAAAATCCTGAATTCACGAACCCGGAACCGAATGTTGGAAAAATAACCATTGAATCCGAATATATGACCCACAATCTCATGCTTGGCCTGAGATATTACTACTAACAATAATAAAAATTTTGCTGCCGCTAGCTGAAAATATTTTATGACTGTGGCCGTTCTGGATAACTGCACTGGCTGCGGTTGTTGTGTCGCTACCTGTCCAGTCAATGCGATCAGCCTGGAAGCTGAATTCGCGAATGGTTTCGGCAGTAAAGTGGCTGTCGTTAATGCCAGGCTCTGTACCAACTGCACTGATTGTCTTAACGCCTGTCCGCACCAAGCACTGACTCTGAATAGTGGATAAACAAAAACCCCCGCCTTCTGGCAGGGATTTTTGCTCTATTTAAGCCTGTTCCGCCAATGCGGACAAAGCCTGGTCAGTCACTAATAAGACGTCTTATGAACCATCCCCTCACGAGTCTTGGGATCATACAGGCCTTTTTCGCTTCCCTCTTTGATCCAATCTTGACGTAACCCGCTTAAGAAGGTTTTTTTCTCCTCGACAAGTTTTCCATACTGCATCCCGACGATCTCCTGAGCCTTCTCTTTGCTTGAAAAATCCGGAGCAACGTAATCCACAGCATTGTACTTGGCTAAAACGGCCCGCAGTTTCAAACGAGCATCATGTCCTTTATTGATGGCTCCGGCCAGAGTCCGCAAAATTTCTTCCGGAGCATGGAAGAAGGCACCATGAGCGGCAACGGAATAGTCCCAGCGCCATTGTCCGTGACGGATATCCATCAAGGCCGCCTTCATTTCTTCCTCGGTGGCACCAAGTTCCCATGCCTTGGCAGCTTCCAGGTGTGCCTTTGCCAGAACATCCATGGCATTCTGCGCCAATTCATTTTTGCGTTCAAGTTTACGGGCGACTCGGTCTGTAAATTCTTTTTCCGTGCCACTGTGGCAATTCAGGCAGGTGTTGGCGATATCATCCAGCGGGCTGCCGACCTGGTGATTGGAATATTTCACACCACCTTCACGGACGTAAGGCATATGGCAATCGGCGCAGGCCAGGTTGTTCTGTCCATGAATTCCGGTTTTGAATGTTTCATATCCGGGATGCTGGGCTTTGAGCATTGGCGTCTTGCTCAACTTATGGGTCCAGTCAACAAAATCACGGTTATCATAATAAACTTCCATCTGCTCAGCTGAAAGCCCGTCATTCCAGGGCAGAGTCACAACCATAGCAGTCTGTTCTTTACCATCAGGATCAGTCCATGCTGTCTTCTTGAAATAGTACTCAACATGACATTGCGCGCAGACCAGCGTACGCATGTCCTGATGAGATGCATCAGCATAGGGCTCACTGCCTTCAGCATCCAGCGCCCGTTTGAGATAATCCCGATGCACGGTCAATTTCATGGTTTCATTGTCATGACAGTCGGCACAACCGATCGGGTTGACAATGTCACCACCGAAGCGAGCCCACTTGCCCGTAAAGAAATCGTTTTCCCCCTTCTCCGCCATCAACCGGGGCACGTCAGGAGACTTGCAGGTCCAACATGCCGTCGGCATGGGACCGGTTTCAGCATTTATTGGCCCACCGGTTCTCAGGGTGTTGATATTGTCTTCGAGGGCATAGTAATGTCCACGCGGAGCATTATAATCCTTCGAGAAACCGTAGCCTGCCCAAAGCACAACAGCCGCCGGAGATTCTTTGAGCACGTCGCGTATCTCATCACTTTTCCTGGTTTTCATATAGGAATCGTATTGCCGTGGATAATATTTTTCGTATTCAGCACTCTTCGACTCAAACGGCTTGATCTGCGGAACGGCATTAATTGTCTGTTGTTCCGCTTTGTTCTCCTTGATGGAAACAGCCAGCAGCAGTAATGGAACCATAATCAGAATTGAAACAATTGTCAGAAGTGTTGATTTTTTCATAAGAACCTCTCTTGTAGAATTTTTAAATTACAATTCCTTGACGCCGATATTATTTTGAGTCGTGGTCAGATTCCTGGTTGTTCCGTGTGGTGTGCCCCGGTGACAGTCCCAACACCGTCGCCCCATCTGAACAGGACTGTCTTTCTGGCTGTACAGTCCACTGGTTTCAAGCATCTGCGAAACAATTTCTCCGTGACAGCGGATACAGTTGTCCTGAATTCTCAGAGCCGCATCATCACTAACACGCATATTGTATCCATAAGTCTTGAATGTCATGGCGACCGAGTGGTTGTAACCATCACGTGATTTCGCCAGCATTTTTTTGACCAAAGACCCATGGGGCAAATGACAATCGACACAGGACGCTTTCTCGCGATGAGCGCTGTGTTGCCAAGTTGCATAATGAGTATTCATGGTGTGACAGTTGATGCAGACCTTTGAATCACTCGAAAAATAGGACAACATCTTCGATTCACTCACAACATAGCCAAACATGATTATCACGACCAGAACACTGCAGGTTGCCACATATTTCATACCGATACCAACCTCCATAAGCAGTTCTCTAGCTGGTTAAAGTTACTGTCATCTGCAGGCCTTAACAGCCAAGCCCGTGCCCCTAGCAGAGTCTCTTTCACATAACCTCCTTATACCTGATCATTTTGTTACTTAGCAGCTATCACAGCCTTTATGTTAAGCAACCGGCATGCCACAAAATTTCCACAATAATTTCAGTTATATATGCATTTATGAATTTATATTTTGTTACTGCTTGGTAGCTTTTTATCCTGTTTTAATGTTACCGTTTGGTAGCATAGAAATATCCTTGACCCAGATTTTGAAGACGAAGA
>JAPHSA010000201.1 GCA_026193235.1 Deltaproteobacteria bacterium
CAAAGGACCCGGTACTGTCACCTGATAGCGGGAATCAGAATTGAGGGTGCGGTAAAGTAACCACTGTAGAAAGTCAAAACCCAGCCAGCGGTTGGCTTCAATCTGTTCCAGAATGCTGTCTGTTTGTGCCTGGTCCGCCTTTTTCAATTGTGAATGCAATTGTTCAGGTACCACCTGCAGCGCCCGCGAGAGGGGATGGAATAACTGAAGGCGCAGGCCGGGAAATGTTTGGTGAAATAAGCCCTGAAAGCTGTCGATTGCGTTTTGTCCCAGTGAACAGAACCTGAGCAGCTGCTTGTCTGTGTTCCAGACGACATCATAAAAAGAGGGTGCGGGTAAGGTACGTACCAGTAAGAGGCTGCGCGCCCGATCTCGAATCTGTTCTTTCTCGGCTTTTGGAACGAAGTTCAAGGTCGGCTTCTCCGCGAGAAATTGTTCACAGAGTTTAGCAATCTGTCTTTTCAACAGTGCTCCAGGAATCCGCCGACGGTCCTGGCGCAGGGTGAAGCAGACTTGTTGATCACGCCAGCAGCTGTCGGGCGATGAAAACTCGCTGCAATCATAATCGTTTAATTCCACCCAGCCGGTTGCCAGCTCATCGGCCGATTGTTCGATTGAACGAAAGCCATCCCCCGCTAGTTGCTCGGGCAGTTCCGATATCTTTTTGTGTGGATCTAGCGTTCCGCTGACGTGGAAGTAACAAATGCTGCTGGATGGCGATAAAAAACCCATGAAAAGCTCCTGACTACGTTTATGTGAAATACGATGATGGTTTAGGGGAGGATATTAGCTGTTCTGACCCGCGTTAGCGATGAAAATAGTAGAAGTGTCGACTGAATCCTTGGCGGTATGTGCGGTTGTGCTCAGCAAGTTGGGCGAGTAGTTGCTGCAACCTAGCCTCATTGAAAAAGCCCTGAGCGACGAAGTAGTCGCCTATCTGCTTCTGTTTTGTCCGTTGATGAAAAAGCAGTGTGCCTACCTGAAGGGAATTGAGGAGTCCCAATTGTTCGGCCCGTTCGCCAAATTTATTCTGGCCACCGCGGTGATTGATGATCTGGCGGATGTTCTCTTCATTGAGCCAGCCCCAGCGGCGGGCAATTTCTCCCATTACAGGCCGTTGTTGTCTTTGCCAGGTAACAGCGTTAACCAGGCCATGAAATGGAATAATTCCCAGATAATAGAGAAACAGACCAAATTGCAATGGCCGAGAGGGGAGCTGCCGCGTCCAATGTTGCTGGCGCGGTGGATCCTGTCGCCGGTGACTTGACTGAGAATATGCGGGGCTACTCTGGGTAAAGGCGGTTGGGGTGAAAATGTTTTTTTGTTTAAGGTAGCTCTGAACTGTTTGGTGGGCTTGGTTCAGATCCTGAAAAAGTCGCAGCTGTTTGGTTTTAATAGTAGAACTGGAAACGGAAAAGCGATCCGGGTGAATAACCTTGGCTTTTTTCCGGTAAGCTGAACGCACGCCAGAGGCTTGCAGGTAAGTTAGAAACCCCTTGTTTAAATGAAGTTCCGCTCCAAAAAGGGTTCGGCAGGCACTCAATACTTCTGCTTCTGTCACTTGTGGCATCAGGACTTCCTGCACGTTCGGCAAAGGTATTTACCGGAGACGGAGTTGTGATTTTTATAGCTTAGAATGCTCTTGGAAACAAGCAGCAAGCGATAGATCAGCTTTTGTCGTTTTTGTTCTTTTCGATGAAGGTTCCAATACGTTGCTGATCATCCCCGAGAATATTGATAAATCGCATGCCTGCGGTAACAGCGTCATCATCCTGCATGCAAATCCAGACAACCTCGGCGATGGCACAGATCGGTGGTTTGCCGTCTTCCAGATTGATCAGTACCAGGCAGAGTTCGGCCTGATTTGCCGGGGGCTTAATCGACAGACGCAGACCGCCGGAACTTATATTGACTCGGGATGATTTGAAACCATCAAAGATCAGTGGTGCTTCAGGGCTATATAGAACTTCCAGGTTCCTTTCCCATATCTCGCGCATGGTCTGCAGCGTTTTGGCTGCGCGGCTGAAACGTATTCCCAGTTGGCAGTCAAACCGCTGACTGATCCGCCGTTGGAACATCTGCAATTCTGAATTCAGAGTCAGCGCAAACTGGCTGCCGTCAACCTTTTTATCAAAACTGCCAGTGGTTTTTATTCCCATCCCCATAGACTCCGTTGAAATTTCCACAGGAAGTCCTTCCCGGAAGGGATACTGCTCAACCGCATTAGCTCCGTAGGGGAGTGAAACGATAAGGGTTTCTTCTTTGCAGGAAGTTACAAAGGCTGTCATCAGTTCAGTGCGGCCGTCCTGATGGAGGTCATTATTGACTTTGAGCAGTAACTGCTGGGTCGGTTTGAAATAACGTTGATATTTCATATTCTCTTTCCATTTAGTGATCTGAGTATCTGACCTTAACCAAAGCATTCTATATTCATTTCAAGATAAGAACAAACCAATAACTAAAAATTTCGGAATAATTCTTGGTGTTGGGTGATTATTAAAAATATTAACAACTTGAGAGAAGTCTGTTATTTTGCCGTGCGGAGGTAATTAATGCAAAATCAAGTGGATCGCTATTTTGTTGTGACTGTTCCGGGCTTTGAAAAAATCTGCGCCAGAGAACTGAGCGACCTTGGCATCCAACCACTCAAGTTGATTCGCGGAGGCGTTGATTTTGAGGGCGGGTTACGCGAACTTTATCTGGCCAGCCTGTGGTTGCGCAGCGCTTCACGCATATTGGTTCGCCTGGGTGAAGTGTCGGCCCGGGATTTTCCGACATTGTTCCAACGCTTGTCCCGGCTCCCCTGGGGACGTTTTATTAGACCCGGATCAGGCTGTGAAGTCAGGGTCTCAACTCATGCGTCACGTCTGGTTCACAGTGGGCGGATAGCAGAAACCTGCAAAGAGGCAATCGGCAAGGCTTTGGGCGAGCCAGGTACAGAACGCAATACGGGGACGAGGGTATTTATCCGTTTAGATGAAAATTGTTGTCAGGTTTCCATTGACAGTTCAGGTGAACACTTGCATCGCC
>JAPHSA010000037.1 GCA_026193235.1 Deltaproteobacteria bacterium
AGTGCTTCAATCTCTGCGAGCGGCAGATCTTTATTCAATTTGATCGTTAACGCCTGGCTATGGCAGCGCATGGAGCCCACACGGACGCAGATACCATCGACCGGGATTGGAACAGTATTGCCAAGAATTTTATTGGTTTCGGCAATTCCTTTCCATTCTTCACGGCTCTGACCACCTTCCACTTCACGGTCAATCCAGGGGAGAACACTCCCGGCCAGTGGAAACCCGAACTCCGCTTTTGGCAGTTCATCACTGTTCAAGGTTTCCGTAACTTTGCGATCAATGTCCAGAATTGCTGACCCGGGGGTGCTCAGCTCTTCGGCAACACAGCTGTTGAGCACTCCCATCTGGTTCAACAGCTCGCGCATGTTGGGTGCTCCGGCACCGGATGCGGCCTGGTAAGTCATGGAACTGACCCATTCAACCAGCCCGGCGTTAAACAGCCCACCGATAGCCATCAACATCAGGCTGACCGTGCAGTTGCCACCGATGAAATCCTTGCCACCGTTATCCAGAGCCGTATCAATGACGCTGCGATTGATCGGATCTAGAATAATGACGGCATTGTCATCCATACGCAAAGAGGAAGCAGCATCAATCCAGTAACCGTCCCAACCCAGTTTTCTCAGTTGGGGATGAACTTCTTTGGTGTAATCTCCGCCCTGGCAGGTGATGATGATATCCTGCTCGGCAAGTTTAGAAATATTTGCTGCGTCTTCCAGGGTGCCTGGCCCCTGACCAAAATCAGGTGCGGCCTGACCGGCCTGGGAGGTTGAAAAGAATACGGGCTCGACTCCGGCAAGGTCATTTTCTTCCACCATCCGTTGCATCAGCACGGATCCGACCATGCCACGCCAACCAACTAAACCGACTTTCATAATGTTCTCCATGTTGACGGGTGAATAAAAAGTACTTATGCTTTCACTGGTTATACAAATTGGTCTGACCAGATTCAGCCGGGGATAATATCAGCAATCTGGTCAAAGTGGTAATATTTTTTTCCGGGAATTTAGTATTTTTTAGGGGCTCTATGACTGATCACGAATCAATTCTACCGCTGGGTAAAGCGACCATCTATAAATCAGAATATGATCCGCAGTTGCTCTGCCCGTTTCCCCGGCAGATCAAGCGGGATGTCATCGGTGTCACCGGGGATCTGCCCTTTGGTGGCTATGATATCTGGAATGCCTTTGAACTGTCCTGGCTGAACCAGAAAGGGAAGCCGATTGTGGCTATGGGCGAGTTCCATATCCCCTGTGAATCCCTCAACCTGATAGAATCAAAATCATTCAAGCTCTACCTCAATTCTTTCAACCAGACCCGCTTTGCCGATTTTGATCAGGTTGAAGAGCAAATGCTGAGGGATTTATCCGCTGCTGCTGGAGCAAAAGTCCGCGTGCGTTTACTTGACGGCGATCAGTTCGTTACCGAACAGATTCAGACTTTCCCAGGAATCTGCATTGATGGGCTGGATATTGTTGTCGATGAGTATTCACTGGACCCGGCGTTACTGGAAAATTCCACCGACCCCCAGCAACAGGTCGAAGAAGAACTGTACAGCCACCTGTTGAAAAGCAACTGTCTGGTGACTAACCAGCCTGACTGGGGAACTGTTTTAATCCGTTATCAGGGGAATAAAATTGATCCAGAAGCCCTGTTGCGCTATCTGATTTCGTTCCGTCAGCACAGTGAATTTCATGAGCAATGTGTCGAGCGCATCTTTGTCGACCTGATGCGTTACTGTAAACCGGAGAAACTCACCGTTTACGCGCGTTATACTCGCCGTGGTGGACTGGATATCAATCCCTTCCGTTCCAACTTTGAAAACCGCATCGCCAACTTACGCCTGGCGCGCCAGTAGTGCGACTCATGTGGAAAGACCTTTTGGACATTGCCCCGGAGCATCAATAAACAGAAACAATCTCGTATTCCCGGATGGCATTGCCTTCTAGTCTGATCAGATCCCCGCACTGTTTGCCGATCAGTTCTCGACCCAGGGGCGATGCCGGGGTAATGACCATGATCTTTTCCTTGTCAAAATCCAAAAGCAAGCCCCCCGCAACAGGACCCAGGAAAACCAGTTTACTCTGTCCCTCATCATCTTCCAGCTGTACCAACGCCGACATGCGGATCGACGACTGTGC
>JAPHSA010000250.1 GCA_026193235.1 Deltaproteobacteria bacterium
TCCGCAAAAAACTGTCCTATTGCGGTAAAAACCTCGTCGCTTGCTCCACGCACAACTTGAGCGGGAGGTAGCGAGCGCAAGAACATTCGTCCATAACCTTTTTTAACCACCCGGGAATCAAGAATCAACACCACCCCGCGATCACTGCGGTGGCGAATCAAACGACCGAAACCTTGCTTGAAACGAATCACCGCCTGAGGAACAGTATACTGCATAAAGGAGTCTCCCCCCCGTTGTTCGATTACCTGAGCACGTGCCTCCAGAACCGGTTCGGTTGGCACCCTGAACGGTAAACGGACGATGATGACCTGCTCAAGGGAACGGCCCGGCACATCAACTCCTTCCCAGAAGGAATCGGTTCCGAACAGAACACTCGTTTCATCTTCGGCAAAACGTTTCAATAAACGATGACGGTTTTCCTGCCCCTGGCGCAGACAGCGCAAACGCTGAGCTTCCAATACAGGGGATAATTCTTCATGCACCTGACGGAGCAAGGCATACGAAGTAAACAGTACAAAGCTCCGCCCTTCACTACACAAAACTGCCTTTTCAACGGCATCACGAACGGCTTCGGCGAATCCAGGCTTACCTGGTTCGGGCAAATCCGTCGGGACGGCAACCAGAGCCTGCTGCTGATAGTCAAACGGAGAATCAAGGGCTAATTCAACCAAGCGGGCAGGTTCGACCCGATCAAGGCCAACGCGTGAATGGAAATAGCCGAACGCCCCGGCCACGGTCAAAGTCGCACTGGTCATTACCAGGGTGCGGAAACGTTGATAAAGGGCTTTATTAAGGCTTTCTGCGACCTCAAGCGGAGCCTGAGACAAACAGGTAATCAGCCCCTTGCTCCGGCCGATCCGCCCTTCACGAACCTCAATCCAAACACAACTGGTTGCCGCAACTGCCTGGAAAGAGGCCAGGTCGGCGGCGAGACCTTCCAGGCGTCCAGCAATGCCACGCAAATCAACCAGAGACGAGTTCAGTTTTTCAGCAACGCTCTCAGGTAATGTTTCAGCAGAGCGAAAGAGATGTTCAATCCCTGCCGATAACTCCAGAGCACCATTTTGCAGAACTTCAACGCGCTCACAAATCTGTTGCCACAGAGGAGTTTCGATAAACGCTGGAAGAATGCGATGCTTCAGCTCAAACGCTGAACTGACCTGCTTGCCCAGAAAAGCGGGCAACTCTTCGGCAATGCTCTGCAGTTCTTCAAGCGCATGATCGAACAATTGTTGGCGTTTTGAGATCAGCGCTTCTATATCGCCATGCAAACTGCGATAAAGTTCATCCAGGGAATCGGGCAATTCCTGTGACAACTGATCCAACAGGCGCGGCAGCAAACCCTGATTCGGTTTCCGTGGATGACGTAGCCGGTTCAGCACCCGGGAAAAGGTAAAACGGGTGATCTGTGACGAAAAATAGCTGGTGGCAACATCTTCCAGATGATGAGCTTCATCCAGAATCACCCTTTCAAACGGGGGCAGAACGGCAGTAGCAGAATAGTTATCCGTCTGCTGCCGCAGCGCCAGATCGGAAAGCAGCAGGGCATGGTTGACGACCAAAATATCGGCTCGCGCGGCCTGCCGCCGGGCGCGATGAAAAAAACAGCGGCTGTAATAGGAGCAACGCACCCGGGCACATTGATCTGCTTCACAACAGACTTCATCCCAGGACTGATAGCTGGGAATAAAAGAAAGGTCCTCTTTCGAGCCATCTTTAGTAGAGTCCGCCCAGTGGATGATCTGCTGCAGCTCTTCAACCTGAGCCTGATCAAACAGACCCAGTTCACGCCCCGCAGTTTCTCCGCGTCGAAGACAAAAATAATTACTCCGCCCTTTCACCAGAACCGCATGAAATTCTATATCGGTGGCGCGTTGCAAAAAGGGCAGATCTTTACGGATTAATTGTTCCTGCAGATTGATGGTTCGGGTCGAAACCACTACGCGCTCGTGATTGGTTCGCGCCCATAGCAGTGCCGGGACCAGATAAGCCAAACTTTTCCCGGTACCGGTTCCGGCCTCAACGACCGCCAGCTGACCCTGGTTGAAAGCCTCAGCGACGGTAAAAGCCATGCGCAATTGTTCCGGACGATCTTCATAATCGGGAAGGCTTGCGGCAATCACACCATCCGCGCCCAGTAATCCAGCAATCTGTTCCGGGGAAATCTTCTGCTCCTGCTTATCGGCAAAAGCTTCCACAACCCTATACAGGTTATCGACAGTGCTATCCACAATGTAAAAACCGACCCCTAAGGAGCCGAATTGCGAAGCAACTTCTATGTCTGCTGAAGATGGCCGTAAATCACCGGAAGGATGGTTGTGGATAACTATATCGCCATATCCACAGGTTTGAAGAATCGCCGGAACCGCACTTTCTGAACCGCGCGCCAGCACTTCGATTTGAACAACCCGCCGATTGGCATCGGTTTGGCCGAGAACGAAAATTTCATTGCCGCTCGCTTCATGAATAGCGTAACGCAGTTGATCTATACTGTCTGGGGATAAATATTCAAGCATGGGGCGGGATTATAGAGGAACTGGAAAGACTATGCTATCCTGCCGTAACTTTTTTTGGAGAACATCATCTATGACTGATCTGATGCAGACTTATAACCGGCTGCTCGACCATTACGGCCCGCGCGTCTGGTGGCCGGCAAAAACCCCTTTCGAAGTGGTGATCGGAGCAATCCTGACGCAGAATACCAACTGGAACAACGTGGAGAAGGCTATTACCAACCTGCGCCGGGCAGAAGCCCTGTCAGCCGATGTCATCCTCAATCTCAGCATCGAAGAACTGGAGCAGCTCATCCGGCCATCCGGTTTTTTCCGCCAAAAAGCGGAACGCTTACAGCTCTTTTGTCGTCATCTGCACCAATCGCATCAGGGGAGTCTGGGGAAGTTATTGGAACAGCCATTAAACCGGGCTCGTGAGGAGTTGTTACAGCTGAAGGGGATTGGACCCGAAACCGCTGATTCAATTCTGCTCTATGCCGGCAAACGGCCTTCGTTTGTGGTGGATGCCTATACCGGGCGGCTGTTCAGCCGACTGGGAATTCTAACTGGAACAGAAAAATACGATCAGATCCGTGAGCTGTTTATGGCGCACTTGGATGATAGCGTGCAACTGTATAACGAATATCACGCTCTGATCGTGATTCACTGCAAGGATGTTTGTCGTAAAAAGCCCCTCTGTCCAGACTGCCCGCTGGGAGATATCTGTGCCTACAAACAACAGAACTCTTGATCAAAGCTGGCGACTACGTTACTGTTTTGCCTGCAATGCAATTCATTAAAATGGAATAGCGCCTCATGGACTACTATCTGTTTCTGGTAAAAAAATTTCTTGGCAACTTGCTGATGCCGGTTCCAATCAGCCTTATCCTGTTGATCTGGGCGCTGCTTTTTCTGTTACGCAAAAAGACGCGCTGGTTTGGTGTGTTTGTTGTACTCCTTGCAACGGTCCTTTTATTTGCTGCCAGCTATGCCCCTTTAAGCAGCCGCTACATCACCCAACTTGAAGCACGAATCCCCAGTTACCAAAACAATAATGAGCTCAGCGACTATATTGCCGTTCTCGGCAGCTGGCACCAATCGGTTGACAGCCTACCGGTCACCAGCGAACTCAGCCCCACGGCAATCGTCCGGCTGACAGAGGGGATTCGTATTTACCGCCTGAATCCGGGCAGTAAACTTATTTTCACCGGGTTCAAGGGGATCGTTGAAGATCCGGTCTCATATCCGGAAAAGCTGCGCGAACTGGCGTTGGCTTTAGGAGTTCCAGAAACCGATATTCTGACCTTTGATGGACCTCGGGATACGGGCGAAGAAGCCCAACTGATCGCAACGCACTTCCCCGCGGCGAAACTGGTTCTCGTCACCTCGGCGCCGCACATGCCGCGCGCCCTTGGTCTCTTTCGTGGCGTTGGCCTCAATCCCATTCCTGCTCCAACGGAACACCTCGGCAAGCCCTGCAAAAGCTGGTGGACCTTCCCCAATGCAATGACTCTGGCACGCAGCGAATACTGGGCCCATGAAGGATTGGGCTACCTCTGGGCCAGACTGACGGGGCAGCTCAAAGAGCCGACTGATAAGAATTAACTCCAGAAGCTTCAGAAACTTCAATTTCAGTTCATCTGAAACATCCTTAACGCCCCAATTACAGCCCTTTCCCCTTGAACTTAGCCGCCGCATTTGTTAGCTTGCTGGATTAGTTTTGTCATGATCAAAGCCCTCGACGGAGATGAACCGGTATGGACTATAAAAACACCCTGAATCTGCCTGCAACCGATTTCCCCATGCGTGCCAACCTGCCAAAGCGGGAGCCGCAAATCCTGCAGCAATGGGAAAAGATCGGCCTCAACGATCAGCTCGAAAACGCGAACAAAGGCAAGCAGAGTTTTATCCTGCACGATGGTCCCCCTTATGCCAACGGGCATATTCATATGGGCCATGCCCTCAATAAAATCCTCAAGGACATCATTGTCAAAAGCAAACGGATGGAGGGGTTTTATACCCCTTACGTGCCCGGCTGGGATTGTCATGGGCTGCCGATCGAACTGATGGTCGACAAAAAGCTTGGCAAGAAGAAACGGGAAATGAGTAAGGCCGACTTCCGTCGTGAATGCCGCGAATATGCCAAGGTCTGGATTCAAATCCAAAGCGAGGAATTTCAGCGGCTGGGAATCTTTGGCAACTGGAAAGATCCCTATCTGACCATGAGTCCCCATTATGAAGCGACCACAGCGCGCGAACTGGCTAAGTTGGCGGAACGGGGTTCGCTGTTCAAAGGGAAAAAACCGATCCACTGGTGCTCATCATGTGTCACCGCTCTGGCCGAAGCCGAAGTTGAGTACGATGACCACATTTCACCATCTATCTACGTGAAATTCCCCTATGTCGATGAACTGCCCGCTTCTTTAAGTCAGCTGGCAGACAAGCCGCTCAGTTTTGTCGTCTGGACGACCACACCATGGACCATTCCAGCCAACCTGGGCATCTGCCTTAATCCAGAGCTCAGCTATGTTGCTGTTGACACTGGTGATGAACGGCTGGTCCTGGCGGAAGGTCTGTCGGAGCAGGTGATGAAAACTCTCGGGATCGAAGACTATACCGTTGCTGCAACCTTCGATGCCGCCCTGTTTGAGAAGAAAAACTGCAGGCATCCTTTTTATGAGCGTAACTCTCTGCTCATGCTCGGTGAGCATGTCACTCTGGAAGCAGGGACCGGCTGTGTTCATACCGCGCCCGGTCATGGTCAGGATGACTATCTGGCCGGACTCAAATATGGACTGGAGATCTACAACCCGGTTGACGATTACGGCCGCTATCGTCAGGAGCTTGAACTGTTCGGTGGCATGAAGCTGAAGGATGCCAACCCGGCGGTTAACGAAAAACTCGCAGAGGTTGGCGCCCTGCTCCATGAAAGCTCTGTCAATCACAGCTACCCCCATTGCTGGCGCTGTAAAAAACCGATCATCTTCCGGGCAACGGAGCAATGGTTCATCGGTATGGAAGAAAACAATCTGCGCCAAAAAGCCCTTCAGGAAATCGAAAAGGTTGAATGGATCCCTGCCTGGGGCCGTGACCGGATCTACAACATGGTCGAAGGGCGACCCGACTGGTGCATCAGTCGTCAGCGCAGCTGGGGAGTTCCAATCATCATCGTCTACTGTGAAAGCTGTGGCGAAGCTCTGAATAACGGTAAAGTCATGCATCATATCGCCGATCAATTTGAAGCCACCGGCAGCGATATCTGGTTTGAAAAAGACGCCTCTGAACTCCTGCCAGCAGGAACCTGTTGTCCCGCTTGTGGCCATGACAAATTCACCAAGGAGTCCGATATCCTTGACGTCTGGTTCGACTCAGGAGTCTCCCATGCGGCCGTCTGCGAACATCGTGATTATTTGAGCAGCCCGACAGACATGTACCTGGAAGGCTCTGATCAGCATCGTGGCTGGTTCCACTCCAGTCTGCTTGAATCGGTCGGGACACGGGACCGGGCTCCCTATAAAGCTGTCCTGACGCACGGTTTTGTCCTCGACAAAGATGGCCGCCCGATGTCGAAATCAATGGGCAATGTCATTGCCCCGGAAGAGATCATCAAGCAGTACGGTGCAGAAATCCTGCGCCTATGGGTTGCGGCAACCGATTACCGTGACGACATCCGCCTCGGTGATGAAACCCTGCAGCGGCTTTCGGACGCCTACCGGCGCATTCGCAATACCGCCCGCTACCTGCTCGGCAACCTCAACGGCTTTAATCCCTCCAGCGATATTGTCGCCGATGAGGAATTGCTGGAGCTGGATCACTGGGCCTTATCGCGCCTTGCTCGACTGATTAAAAAGGTCTCCAACGCCTATGATAAATATGAGTTTCACACTATCTATCATGCGGTGCACAATTTCTGCAGCATCGATCTGAGCGCATTTTATCTGGATATTCTTAAGGATCGGCTTTATACCAGCCCACCATCCAGTCTCGCCTATCGCAGCGCCCGTACCACAATGTACTTCATCGTTGAAGCCCTGACCCGGATGGTTGCTCCAGTGCTCAGCTTCTCCGCCGACGAAATCTGGCAGGGTCTACCTGGTGAACGGGAAGCAAGTGTTCACCTGGCGGCGTTTCCTGCAGACATCTCCCATTATGTTGATGATCAACTGGAGGCCCGTTACGAAAAACTCCAGAAGGTCCGTTCCGAAGTCTCCAAACAACTGGAAAAAGCCCGGGCAGAAAAACGTTTGGGACAATCGCTGGAAGGCAAGATATTGCTTGCAGTCCCTGAGGATTATCGCCAACTACTGGAAGATTACCGGGACCTGTTGCCGACCTATTTTATTGTCTCTCAGGTCGAGTTGACGGAATCGCTCCCGGCAGCAATGGATGCAGAAAATATCCCTGGATTAAAACTTCAGGTGCTTGCGGCTGAAGGTGAAAAATGTGAGCGCTGTTGGAACTACGCAACCAGCGTCGGAGAAGACACCGAGCACCCGACAATCTGTTCCCGCTGTAGTGCTGCGCTGGCTGTGGAGTGACATGAACAAATACCGGCTTTTTGCGCTGACGGCGACTATCAGCCTGATCCTTGATCAGTTGAGCAAGATCTACATCGACAACAACTTTGCGCTTTCGCAGTCAAAGCGGGTTGTCACCAATTTTTTTCATATCACTTACGTGCGCAATCCCGGAGCGGCCTTTGGAATCCTCTCTGACAGTGCTATTCGGCTGCCGTTCTTTATCGGTATTTCGCTGATTGCGACCCTGGGAATTTTCTGGTACATCCGTAAAGTGAGCCACGAAAAGCATTGGCAGCACCTCTCTCTGGGCTTAATTCTAAGTGGCGCCTTGGGGAACCTCATTGACCGTTTGCGGCTGGGTGAAGTCATCGACTTTATTGATGTCCACTGGTACAACTATCACTGGCCCGCCTTCAATCTCGCCGACAGCGCCATCTGTGTCGGTGTCGGTATCATGCTCGTCTGTACCTGGGATGAGGAACGGGCAAAAAAACGGCCCCCACCAAATCAATCCTGAACATGGCCTCTTCCCGCCATCCTATTCCAGCTGAACCTTGTCGCTGCATCGTCGAAGTTCAGCGCAGCCGTTTTATCACCACTATTGAACAGGCAGAGAGTCCGGAAGCAGCCCTGCAATTTATCTCACGGGTGAAACAAGAATACCCTGATGCCAACCACAATTGCTGGGCATATTTGATTGGCTCCCCAGGCAGTACCGACCGCATTGGCCTGAGTGACGACGGCGAGCCTCACGGGGTTGCCGGAAAGCCGATGCTGACGACACTCCAGCATGCTGGTATTGGTGATATCGCCGTGGTCGTCAGTCGCTATTTTGGCGGGATAAAACTCGGCAAAGGAGGGATGGTCAAGGCTTACACCCTGGCAGTTCAGACCGCTCTTGAGCAACTCAGCGTCACAGATAAAATTGACTGGGCCGAGCTTTCACTTTGTTTTGCCTATCCATTACTCAGCCCGATCGAGAAACTGCTTCCTGAATTTGAAGCTGAGATCATTGAGAGAAACTTTACCGAGCAGATTTTACTGCGGTTGAAACTGCCAGCAGAAAACATTACTGAGATCCGCACTCGGTTGATTGATCTGAGTGCTGGACAGATTAAACTTAAGCAAAAATATTAACTTGATGCTCGTCTTACCGGCGCGGTGGAGTAAAAAACCCTGTCACGAAATAATCGACTTCAATCCTTTGTGCTGTTAGGATGTATTGATACAATTCCATATCGGCAAGGAGGCAAATATGATGCGTAGATTTCTGATTCTGATTCTAATTTCTTTATTGTTTATATCCGGTTGTGAATGTGTCAGTGGTTTCGGCCGCGACCTGCAGAAAGCTGGTAGCTGGTTAGAAAGAAATACCAGCTCTCAATGATATACGGAAAATAAAAGCCCTCTCAGTGCTTTTGCAGAAAGGGCTTTCTGCTGATCTACAGTAAGCCCTTATCTTGTCGTGTTTTCAGTTGCCCCGGCGCTGCGTGCCAAGATAGATTGCCGATAAAATCAGCATAATCCCCAGATATTCATATCCCCCGGTTGGTCGCCTGAAAAACAGAACATCCCAGATAAAAGCCAACGTCGGCTGAAGGAGAAGAACCAGCCCGGCCAGTGTGGCGGGAACCTGTTTAATCGCCGAGGAGATCAGTGACCAGCCCAGAGCCGTGCAAATTAACCCTACTGCAGCCAACGCTAACAGCGATCGGCTGTCAGTCACAGCAAAAGAGATTCCTTTCACGCTTCCGAACAGCGCCAAAAAGAGCATGCAACTAATCGACACGATAAGCGTTGCTGTGATGCCACTGACTTGACTTCCAGTCATCGCTTGCTTGATCAACAAAATGTAAATCGAATAAAAAACAGCCGTCAACAAACCGAAAATAATCCCCATTTTGACAGTAGTTGCCAAGACGAAGACATCACCCCCGGTAATAAACAACAGCCCACAAAAAGCGATTACGACTGCAAGTGCAAACAATCCCGTGACCTTCTCTTTCAGGAATAACCAGGAAAACAGAGCCGTAAAAAAGACCTGGAAATTCCCCAACAAGGTCGACAGTCCCGGCCCAATTAAGTTGATGCTACGGTGCCAGAACATGAAATCAATCCCCAGAAAAAAACCGCAGGCCAAAAGGACCAAAAATCCTTGCCGCGTGAGGTTCAGCTTTTCTCTCTGCAGCAGAAAGAGGGGCAACAAACCGAGCACAGCAAAAAACATCCGGTAAAATCCGGCGAGATCGGGATCAACATCTGCGACCTTGATAAACACCGGAGAAAAACTGATGCAGATCGATCCGATTAACAGCCGGAACAAGGGGAAGGGTTGCGAGGGAGAATTCAAGTGGGATCAACTCCGGTCAAAAGAATCTGTAATAGTGAGAAATGGTCAAAAGATCGGCTGCAGTCTGAGAGACGCCTCTGGCTGGACTACCCCACCCACCACTGGTAGATCAGCTTTCCCACCACCCCGAGGATAACCAGTTCCAGAACAAATAACCAGAGAACGAACTTCTTCTTGCCCTGCTTAGCACGCAGCTTTTCCGGCATGAATTTATTGAAGTCATCGGACATGTTGTTCCAGGCTTCCTTAAAAACGCTGTCTTTTTTCTTGTTCTTCATTTTGCGAATCCTGTGAAAATTGTGTCATTTATGAGCGAGAAATTCTCCCGCATCATAATCAATTTACCTCCGCTGACAAAGGGATTCCTCAGCCCTGACCTGAATTATGTCATGGCGAGAGAGCATTTTGTCTCGGCCTCAGCAATCACCCCCTGCCGAGGAACGACAAGAAAACCCCAGTCAAACAACGGAGTATCACTGCCACCAATCGCACAGTCAGAAATGATCAGAACCAGAGCGGCAATCACAAAATAACCTGGTAAATTCATGGTAAACTCTATGCGTGGGCTGATATTTTTCCAATGCACCAAACCTTCTTCCCGGAGGAAGATTTATCTATGCTGAGTGACACACAGATCCGCCAACAGGTTCAGTCCAAACCAATCAACCAGATAGCTGACAGGCTTGGCATAGATAAAGCTGATCTGCTCCCCTACGGTCGGGAGATGGCCAAAATTCACACCAACGCCCTGCAACGACCAAGCATCAAACAAGGCCGCTTGATCCTGATTTCAGCGACCACCCCCACCGCTGGCGGCGAAGGTAAAACCACCACCACGATCGGCTTGGGACAGGCCTTTGCCAAGCTGGGGAAATCTGTCTGCCTGGCGTTACGCGAACCCTCCCTTGGCCCCTGTCTGGGGATGAAGGGGGGCGCCACCGGTGGAGGCTATAGCCAGATCATGCCGGCTGATCGGATTAACCTGCACTTCACCGGCGACTTTCACGCTATCACCAGCGCCAACAACCTGCTTGCGGCGGTCATCGATAACCATGTCTATCAGGGAAACGACCTGAATATCGATCCACGTCAAGTACTCTGGCGCCGGGTGATCGATATGAACGACCGCAGCCTGCGCAATATTGTTTTGGGTTTGGGCGGCAAGCTCCAAGGAATCCCGCGAGAAGGCGGGTTTGACATCACCGCCGCATCCGAAGTGATGGCGATGCTCTGCCTGGCCTCAAACCTGGATGATTTACGCCAGCGGCTAGAAAATATTCTGGTCGCCTTTACTTACGAGGGCAAGCCGGTTTTTGCCAGACAACTGCAGGTAACAGGTGCCATGCTCGCCCTGCTGCGCGATGCCATCCACCCCAACCTGGTGCAAAGCATAGAAGGGGTACCGACTTTTGTCCACGGGGGGCCTTTTGCCAATATTGCCCATGGCTGCAACAGCCTTTTAGCCACTCGTATGGCGCAACATTATGCCGACTGGGCTATCACTGAGGCAGGTTTCGGCTTTGATTTGGGTGCAGAAAAATTCTTTGATATCAAGTGCCGGATCGGCAGCTTGGATCCCCAAGCCGTGGTGTTAGTGACAACCACCAGAGCACTCAAGCTGCACGGCGGGAAAGCAAAGGAAAAACTGAACGAAAAAGATTTATCTGCGCTACGTAAAGGCTTGAGCAATCTCGACAAGCATATCGAAAACGTGCGCAAGTTCAACAAAAGGGCGGTTGTCGCACTCAACCGGTTTTCCGGCGACAACACAGCGGAACTGGAGTTGATCAAAGCCCGCTGTCAGGAGCTGGACACCCCTTTTGCTATCTGCGATCATTACGCCGCCGGCGGTGAAGGCGCGATAGAACTGGCCGAACAGGTGATGCAGGTTGCCCACCAGAGCCAGCCCTACCAACCACTCTATCCACTTGATTTACCGGTCGAAGATAAGGTCCGGATCATCTGCCAGGAAATCTATGGCGCTGACAATGTCGCTTTTACCAAACAGGCTGCCAAAGATTTGCGTCAGGTGCAGCAACTTGGTTTCGACCATCTGCCGGTCTGTATTGCCAAAGCTCCGGGTTCGCTGTCTGATGATCCCAATCTTTTAGGTCGGCCACGCGATTTTGACGTCACCATACGTGGAATCCAGATTAATTCCGGGGCCGGTTTTCTGGTAGTTCTCACCGGGGATATCCTGCGTATGCCCGGTCTGCCGAAACATCCGAATGCAGAACATTGGCAGTTACAAAAAGACGGTTCGATCCTCAATCTGAACTGAGGCTTGATAGCGAGACGAATTAATAGAGTTCGGAGCCAATCCTGATATTTGTCACTTTACCAAAAAGCCAGCTTTCACTGCGTTAAAAAATGCGCCTTTCATACCATCCCGACATCCAAAACTTCAGCCCTGTCATCTATTCCGATTTTCAGA
>JAPHSA010000162.1 GCA_026193235.1 Deltaproteobacteria bacterium
CGATTTAAAATCGGCCTCAATTGAGGTCAGGAGCAATTCGAAATTCTGCTGGTTGAGGTATTCAGCAATCGGCTTACCCTCACTGTCAAACATATATGCTGCATGGATATTTTTTTGCTGTCTTAGCGATGCAAGGACCTCTTCTACCTCTGGATATCGGCCCAGAACAATAGCGCGACTACTGTTAGAGGCAATAGAAGAAGCAAGGGTCTTTATTTCATGCGATAGGAAAGTACGATGTGCGTAGAATTCGACGATTAAAAGAGTACTGCTGACAATAAGAAGGAGAATAGTGCAGGTTATAAAAATAGCAAACGTCAGCTTCGATCTGATTGACAATTTATGAAACAACTGAATCACAGCCCCTCCTCGACAAGTAATACACCATGTGAAGCATTCTTCAGCCACACCAAGTTATCAAGTCCACATGATAAAATGAAGTAAAACTATTTACCGATAAACCGAGTCAATCACGATTGCACATTTTTCATGGCTGGATTAAAGTAACGCCCCTTTACAAATTGTTTTGATGGAGTTGCAGAAATGACAAAGATTAACCTCCCAACTGAACGGCAAGTCGGTCACTTGACTCTACTGCGGAAAAACCGCGAAATCAGCTTACCTGAATTCGATGTTTTAACTAGCTCTGAGCAACTAAATATCATCCGGCAACGTCAGGGCAAAGAGAAATATGACCTGCTCATCAACGCAAAAAATGCTGCTAAGTTGGTACCACAACTCCACCCGCAGGAAATCTATCTGACCATCAATGAGCTGGGGCCAAATGACTCAAAGGAGCTCCTCGTCCTTGCATCACCAGAACAAATAACTCTGCTGCTCGATCTGGATTGCTGGGAAAACGACAGTCTGAGCCAGACCATTTCTTTGCGCTGGCTGGAACTGCTGCTGGGGACAGGAGAGGAAAAAATTCGACAACTGATTCGTGAACTGGATCCAGAGATAATGGCCCTGTTTCTGAAAAAACACTTGACCATTACCCGTGGGATCGAAGTTTTTTTCGACGATGATGCCGATGATGCAAAACGGCTTGAAGCATTATACGACATTGATTACGCCAGCGAGGATGCTGCAAAAATCATTGGGGCCCTGTCGAAAATCTGGCAAGAGCAGGAGCAGGAAAGCTATCTACTGGTCATGGAAATGATTCGCAGTGAGAGCCTTAGTGTTTTTGAAGAGGAAGTCTATCAAGTCCGTAATAATCGGCTCCATGATCTGGGGATCATACCACAGTATGAAGCAAGATCACTTTATGCATACCTTGATCCTGACAACTTTTCTCCTGGTGGGAAAACAGATTTTCTTCTCGATGCAGACAGTCTACAGAGTCCCAAAGCTTTGCTGGCCTTTGCTGAACCGCACAATATGTTGGCCTCTATCCTTGGTGCCGGGGTCAGTCACGAAACAGTCTGCGAACTGGTATTTCTGGTGAATCGTAAGATGAGTGCTGATGCGATTGATTTCTCAGCAGCGAACCAGATCCACGAAGCGCTGCAAACAACCTACGACACCTTAAATCTGGCGCTTGAATTTTTAGCCGGAACTGACGAAGAAAAAGCTGAAGAGATATTCAACAGCACTTATTTGGTCCGTTTGTACCAACTCGGACATAATTTACTTCAACAGCGCCTGGCAAAAGCAAAGACAATAGTCAGTAGTGCAATCTACCCGTATCTGGACTATCCCGAATTACTCTTTGTTGACTCGCTGCTACAAACTCCGGTCTGCTTTTACCGTACTGCCAGTGATGATGAGCCCAGCGATTTGCAACCAATTCGATCGATAAGAGACCTCGAACTGGTCGATCTGCGTCTGGAACAACTTACCGCGTTGGAAGAGCTCTTCACCTCCACAATTCCTTTTCGCCTCCCCGCTATAGAAGAAACTCAAAGTGACAATCCAAGCCTCTCCCAGTTTTTTATCACAGCTGTAGCTAATCAACTTCTGGAAAGAGATTTCAACGTTGATCCACTTGATTCCAGCGATCTTGCCCTGCTTAAAGTAAAAACTTTCTTAGGCGATCAGCTTGACCCGGAATTTTGCATACAGTTCCAACATTTCTTTCAGCATAAGCGCCAAATATTGCTGTTCTTCGCCAAGTTCTGCCTTGATCTTTGGGAAGATAGTTTATTGGACACAGAAAGCTTCAATACAACTCCACAAACGTCAGCGTTCATCCTGAAAGACAATTAAAACCATTCTAGTCAGATATTGCTTGAATCTAGAGTTGTACCTGATACCCTAATGAGAAGTTATATTTTTCATTACTGTGTTTCTATCTCTGGAGGTCTTATGCTAAAAAAAACAACCTTACTAGCCTTGTTTATCTGTTGCTTTACTCTCCCTGCTAGCGCCGAAATCCATCCCGGCGCATTTACTTTATCACCCATGCTCGGTGGCCACATCTTCGATGGAGATCAATCCCTGGACAGCTCCAGTTTTTGGGGCCTTGGCCTGGGTTACAATTTCTCGGAAAACTGGGCGGTAGAAGGTGTTTACACCAAAGCTGACGCGGACGCTGAAGATGCCTCAACCACAGATACAAAGGTTGAAACAATCCACCTGGACGCACTCTATCATTTCCAACCAACAAAAAAATTGGTGCCATATTTTGTTGCCGGCTTGGGCGGGATCTACTCTTCTCCCGATGTTGGCGCTGAAAGGGACCATCTGCTTTTTAATTATGGTCTTGGTGTTAAGTATTTCATTCTCGACAATCTCATCGCTTTACGCGCTGACATTCGCCATCTTCTCGACTTTCCTGAGCCCGACCATAACTTACAATACTCGGCCGGCCTGGTGTTTCAGTTGGGCAAACCAGCTTCGGCTCCAGTACCGGTTGCAGTTGCAGCTCCAACGCCGCGGCCAGAACCGACCCCACTTGACAGCGACGACGATGGCGTTATCGACAAATTTGATCAATGTCCAAATACCCCGACTGGAGTTACTGTTGATTCCACTGGGTGCCCACTGGACAGTGACAAAGACGGTGTTCTCGATTATCTCGATAAGTGCCCGAACACACCTCTTGGGGTGTCTGTCGACAATCGGGGTTGTCCGCTTGATTCTGACAGCGATGGAGTTTTTGATTATCTTGACCGCTGTCCTGACACCCCTTCAGGCGCTCCAGTTGACAAAAAAGGCTGTTCCCTAGATTCAGATGGCGATCGGGTTTTTGATTATCTGGACCACTGTCCGGGCACTCCAGCAGGAGTCTCGGTTGATGCCAATGGCTGTCCAACCGTGCTCACTTTACACATCAATTTCGGCCATGACAGCAGCAGTGTCGGCCCGGAGTATGACGGTGAAATTGCCAAAGCAGCGCAGTGCATCAATGACTATCCTGGCAACGTTGTTTTCATCGATGGCCACACTGACA
>JAPHSA010000072.1 GCA_026193235.1 Deltaproteobacteria bacterium
ACTATAGGGTCGATAAGTTTGCGGGCTATCTGAAGCTATCCAAGCGCAATATGGAAGAGATGCAGGCCGGGGCACGAATCGCGCCAGGCGAACAGAAGGAAAATCCGATGGATTTTGCCCTCTGGAAGACGGCTAAACCGGATGAGCCCAGCTGGAAATCACCCTGGGGTGAGGGTCGACCGGGTTGGCATATTGAATGCTCAGCGATGAGTTCTTCCCTGCTGGGTGACAGTTTTGACATTCATGGTGGCGGACGCGACTTAATTTTCCCTCACCATGAAAACGAAATTGCTCAAAGTGAGGGTGCCAGCGGTAAGCCATTTGTTAAATATTGGATGCACAATGGCTTTGTCAACGTCAACCAGGAGAAGATGAGCAAGTCGCTCGGTAACTTCTTTACCATCAGGGACATTCTCAAAGTCTACGATCCAGAGGTGGTACGCTTTTTTATCCTGACATCACACTATCGTTCACCAATCGACTTCTCCGATCAGAATCTGATTGAGGCTCAGGCCGGACTGAGCCGCTTTTATGAAGCTCTTTTAAGTGCTGATCAAATGTTGGAAGGTGCGACTTCTGACGCCGCTGACAGTTCCGCCGGGGCCGAACTGGAAGTTAAATTCCGTGAAGCGATGGATGATGATTTTAACAGCGCTCTGGCGATTGCCCATCTGTTCGAAGGGGCACGGACGATGAACCGGTTGGTCGCGACCAAGAAATTCCGCAAAAAAGCTGATCTTGTCGCCCAGGTCCGTGATCTGCGGGCGACGGTTCTGAAGTTGGGTGATGTCCTCGGTATCTATAATTCCGATCCAGCATCCTGGCTGGAGAAGGTGAAATTGGCCGGGTTAGCCAAACTGGAAATCTCTGCTGAGGAAATTGAGTCTTTGATTGAACAACGACTTCAGGCACGGCAGGAAAAGGATTTCGCCAAATCGGATGAAATCCGGGATGTGCTGGAAGCCCGCGGGATTGAACTGCTGGATTCCAGGGAAGGAACGACCTGGAAGTTGAAGTGATATTAGGACCCTCAGTGTTTGTTTTGGACGGCTGCCTGCAATCAGACAGCCGTTTTTATTTGTGCGATTACAGGTCTTCAATGCTCCTGATCACCTGTTCAACAACCGGTCGGTCCGTTTTAGGGTTAAAAAAGACCGCTTTCCAGGCGGGGATATTGATGCCGTGGGGAGAATAGCCGATGGCGGTGGTGAAACTGAGACGGGCGTCAATTTTGGGATTGAGGTCGTGGACACGTTTATCAAACAGGTGCTTGATTTCGTAGAAGTAGCGCTGTTGTTCTTCAAGCGTCAATTCGCCACGCTCTAATTTCGCATAGATTTCTTCGGCATTTCTGCCTTTGGGTAAAACCCACCAGAGTACGGTTGCTCCCGGGGTATCGGTATTGAGAACCTTGCAGTAATCAAGGGCTGCCAGCTCTTTTTTTAACAGTGCGGTCATTTCCAAAGCATTAGCCAAAAGGACCTGATATCCACGTAAGCCGATACCGTTAAGACTGGCCATGACAGAATAGGGACCAATAGCCGGCCTGGAACATTCCAGGGTAAACAGGGCAGGATCGTGGCGGTATTCAGCTTCGCTGAAATAGGGGACCTGCTCAAGGGTTCTGAGCAGATGGCGTAGATCGTCCCGGCGGTTAACGATAAAAGCACTGGCAGGATAATGTCCCCATCCCATCTTGTGAAAATCCACAGTGACTGAATCCGCACATTTAAGGGCTTTTGCGTGTCTTTGAATCTTTTCGATGACTGGTAGTACGTCCTCTTCTATACCAAAGGGATTAAGGCACAAGTCATATTCATTCAGGACGCAAAGAATCCATCCGACCGCCGCATCAACGTGCAGTTGCGGTGCGGGAACCCTGTATTCCTCAGCTTTAGCGTCGATCAGGTTGCGGATGGCCGCAACATCATCAATACCGAAGGCATCGGTACTGCCGAAGGTGGCAATAACAAAGGCGACCCGCACATCGTGGCGGTAGAGTTCATCCAGTCTTTTCTCCAGCAGATCAAGGCGCATGGCAAAGTTGTGGTCCGTCGCAATAGAGTGGAGATTTTCTGTGCCTATTCCCAGCCATCCGGCCAGAGTTTTGTTGGAATAATGAGCGGCTTCAGAGACCAGTCCGGCAAGCTTTGCCCCCTGTAACCCTTTGCTCATTGCCTGCGGCAGAACTTTTTCGATGCCGATTTTTCCGCCATATAGATTTGAAATCGTCCCACCCATGTTGAAAACACCCCAGGGAGAGTCAGTGTGATAAAAAACCAGGTTGGCCAGGGCGGTAATCGCCTTCACTTCCAGTTCATTGGAGCGCTGACTGTAAGTGTCAATGCAGAGATTGGGATTTTTCATCAGGCAGGCCAGTGAGCCGATCAAAGAAGCGTAGTTGGCCGGGCCTTTGACATTTTCCAGGTGCAGTTTGGAATACCATTCGTCGGTTCCCCAATAGAAGGGAAAAATAGCATCGCGGGCATCGCGCAGGTTGCCGGTAAGGGTGTGGATTTCCGGGTTCGCCTGAGCGGTTGCATAATTGCGTGACATCAAGCCTCCGGGATTGTGAACGCCGTCAGTTTGCAGGGCATTGAGGAGTTCATTGAAAATCTCCATCAGTTCTTCCCGATTACAGGTGAAAAAGGTGTCAATAATTTCCTGGAGGGTTTTGTCCTGCATGTTGATGCTCCGATTCCTGGTGATTAAAGCTGTAGAGCGGGTTCCTGGAGGGCTGCCAGCTGTTCGCGCAGTTCAAGAATATGCTCACCCCAGTACTGTATGCTGTTAAACCAGGGGAAAGTCCGGGGGAAAGCGGGATCATCCCAGCGTCGGGCCAGCCAGGCGCTGTAGTAAATCATCCGTAAGGTTCTTAACGGTTCGATCAATTGCAACTCAAGCAGGTTAAAATCATAAAACTGATGATAGCCCGTGAGGATTTTATCCAACTGCTGACGCTGTTGATCTGTTGATCCGGATAACAACATCCAGATGTCCTGAATGGCTGGTGCCATGCGTGAATCGTCAAAATCAACAAAATGCGGGGCTTCATTGCGCCAGAGCATATTGCCGTTGTGACAATCACCGTGAACCCGAATACGGGGAATTGTGGCGAGGCGGGAAAAACGCTCATCAATCTGTTGCAGCAGATCCCGGGTCAAGGTCTCATAGGATTCACGGTACTCGAGTGGAATAAAGTTTTTTGTAATAAATTCAGCACATTCATGACCGTGGCTCTGCGGGTTCAGGGTCGGGCGGGTGAGAAATGGGCGGGTGGCTCCAAGTAGATGGATGCGGCTGAGCACCCGACCAATGATCAACAAATGTTCAAGATTATCCAGTTCCGGGGAATGTCCGCCCTGGCGCGGTGAGATGCTGAAGTAAAAATCCTGATAGCTATGCAGGGTTTCACCAGCGGGGTTCACCCAGGGGGCAACAACGGAAAGCTCCTGTTCTGCCAGCTCCAGGGTGAAACCGTGCTCTTCAAGAATCTGTTCTTTGCTCCAGCGGTTCGGCCGATAAAATTTAACAATCAGCGGTTGCTGATCCTCAATGCCAACCTGATAGACACGGTTTTCATAACTGTTGAGGGTAAGCATCCGACAGTCACAGTGAAAGCCCTGGGTTTCGACCGCATCCATGATGAAATCGGGGGTGAGCTGGTCAAAGGGGTGGGTTGTGTCTCGCGGCATAGCTTCCTCTCTTTAATCTGCAGGAAGTGTACCTTTCAGTTGTCAGCAAGTAAAGAATATCAGCCGATATAAGTGCTCAGCTTTGGCCACAGGAGTGAGCAGGCGATCCCCCACATGGTGAGACAGACAAAGCCATCCAGACAACGCCAGGCAGAGGGTTTCCGAAAGACTGGTGCGAGTAATCCGGCTCCCAGACTGAGGCAGAAAAACCAGATGAAAGATGCGGTCATGGCTCCGGCACCAAATAGATAACGCTCTGTTTTGGCGAGTTCACCACTGATGCTGCCCATCAGGACAACAGTGTCGAGATAGACATGGGGATTGAGAAAGGTAAATATCAGGGTTGCCAGTAATACTTTCTGCCTGGTCGGGATGACTGTGCCCGTTGTTTTCAGGCTTTGACTTACAAATGTGGAACGAAACGCACGCCAACCGTAGAAAAGTAAAAAGAGGATGGCAAATCCTGTCGCCCACTGGGCGATACGCGGGTTGATAGCGAGAAAACTGCCAACACCGGTTATCCCCAGCAGAATCAGCAGGGCGTCACTGATACTGCAGACAAAAGCCGTCTGCACGGGATAGTGACGCCGGATCCCCTGTGACAGCACAAAGGCGTTCTGCGCTCCGATGGCGATTATCAACCCGGCCCCAATCCCGACTCCTTGAAAATATGACAACATTCGTGACCTCCTCTGTACGATGTAAAAAACAGATTAATGACAGAGAACATAAAAGTAAAATTAATAGTTTTAGTAATACATTAATAATGCTAATGTCTGAGGATGCTCGAATACAAACATGTTGAAGCACTGGCAAAAGTGGTTGAACAGGGCGGTTTTGAGCGTGCTGCCAGGGTCCTTTTTCTCACCCAATCGGCTATTTCACAGCGGGTCAGGCTGTTGGAAGAAGCCTGTGGACAGGTGCTCATATCACGCTCCGCCCCACCAAAACCAACCCCAGCTGGTAAAGTACTGTTGAAGCATTACCAACAGGTCAGATTGTTGGAAGACGGGTTGGCCGCTGAATTAACTCAGCAGCCGGATGGTCAGCTGTCAACGCTTTCCATCGGGATTAATGCCGACAGCCTGGCGCATTGGTTTATCGATGTTATGGATCCTGTTTTTAAGCAAATGAACCTGCTGATTGATTTACGCGTTGATGACCAGGAGCAGACACATGAATATTTACGCGAAGGTGAGGTTGTCGGGTGCATAAGTACTGAAGCGAAACCAATGCAAGGATGTCGGGTTGATGCTTTGGGCTCGATAAAGTATCGTTTGCTGGCTGCACCAGCATTCATTGAGCGCTGGTTTCCCAATGGTTTAACCTTGACTGCTGCTGCCTGTGCTCCTGCCGTTTTATTCAATCGCAAAGATCATCTTCAAGATCAATTTTTTCAGCAATATCTTGGCGGTCTTCCAGCCAACTTTCCGGCGCATTACTTACCTGCACTTGAAGCTTTCCTGCAAGTGATTATCCGAGGACACAGTTACGGCATGGTTCCCGATTGGCAGGCTGATGATTATTTGGCGACGGGCCAGCTTG
>JAPHSA010000291.1 GCA_026193235.1 Deltaproteobacteria bacterium
AAAAGCTACAGAGTCCGTTTACAAAACAGCAAAACAATGTTTTCCCTTTCATTGAATGCCGTTAAAAAGCCTGTAAACATCAGCGTATGGGTTGTAACTGGACACTTCTTTTTTTCTCCAAAGCGCATTTATAAAACCGCGTTTTTTGCAAGACTGCGAAAAATAGCCCTTTCTGCTCTCCCGAGCTTAAATCTGAAAAACTCCTATAACCTATTGTTTTTAAAGTTAAAAATCGGTTTTTAAAAGTTGGTATGTGAGTTGCGAAGAGATTGGTAATAGTTTTTTTGCTGAGGAGGAGACCATGTCAATCTGTCCTTATTTTGATCAAGACAAAAAGTATTGTGATGTCGGAGAAGATTACATTTCGCCCTATGACGTTGTGGCGATGTCGCACCATTGCTCTGGACGTTACCGGGGCTGTGAGCGTTTTGAAGAGTTGGCAAATCGTTATCCAGAGGTCCTGGAAAAAACTGACCAGCTTGAGCTTTCTCCCCAATCTGATCCCCTGCGGTCTCCCTATCCCCACCCCCATAGCGAACGCACTCCGATCCATATCAAATTCAGTAACAAATGGCCTTTGGCCTATCGCTTGAATTACGTGAAGTCATGTTATCGATCAAATGAACCGAGGAGAGAGGAGATTACACCGATGCAACCACAAACAATCAAAAATCGCGGCCTGCAGGTTTTGCTGGCAGGTCTTGGTATCAATCTGGCGTTGGGAATTTTGTATACCTGGAGTATTTTTAAGGGGGCGATTACCGATTCGATTGCCGGAGGAGGTTCAGGATCCTTTAATTGGGATGCTGCCAGTGTGAATGACCCCTACGCAGTGGCCTGTCTGGCTTTTGCTGCGGCAATGATTCTCGCGGGCAAATGCCAGGATAAATTAGGTCCCAAAGTCACTTGTATTATCGGTGGGTTATTGGTCGGTAGCGGTTTTATCTTGATTTCCCAGACAACCAACTACTGGGCATGGGTTGCTGGTTTTGGACTCATGGCAGGAACCGGAATAGGTTTTGGTTATTCTGCCGCGACCCCACCGGCACTGAAATGGTTTTCTCCAGCTAAAACTGGGCTGATTGCCGGGATCGTTGTCTCTGGTTTCGGTCTTGCCTCTGTCTATATTGCTCCGCTGGCAAAGTATATGCTCGCAAGTTTTGGTTTGCAGCAATCGATGATGTATTTCGGGATTGCTTTTGCGATTGCCGTGAGTAGTTTGGGGTTGCTGATTGTCAACCCTCCAGCAGGCTTTGTTGCTGATCCTTCTGCTAATAACTCAGCAGCGAAAGCGGTTTCAACTGTGCAAGACGTGGCGCCAATGCAACTGTTCAAGAATGCAAAATTTTACACTCTGTGGCTCTGTTTCTTTATCGGTTCCGGTGCTGGACTCATGGTTATCGGCAGTGCAAAAGGGCTGGCTAAAGCATCTATGGGGGAGATGGCTTTTCTGGTTGTCGTTATCATGTCAGTCGGTAATGCAGCTGGTCGTTTGATCGCCGGAGTTGTTTCCGACAAGATTGGCCGGGCCACAACCCTGTGCATTATGTTGGCATTTCAGGCCTGCCTCATGTTTGCCGCTATCCCGATCCTTGGTGGTCAAGGCAGCCATCCTGCTGTCGTTGCTCTGATTGTCACCGCGATGGTTTTTAACTATGGGACGAACCTGTCACTCTTTCCATCCTTTGCCAAGGACAACTGGGGGATGAAACATTTCGGCATGAATTACGGGATCCTGTTTTCGGCATGGGGTGTTGGCGCCTTTGTGCTGGTCAGGGTCTCCGAAATGCTCAAGGTCAAAACCGGCAGCATGGATTCATCCTTTATTGTCGCCGGAGTGTTATTACTGGTCGGTGCAATGATGGCTCTTTCGCTGAGGCCGCAAAAAGCAGCAGCGCCAGCAACCGAACCAATATTTGTCGAAGAAGAAGATCTGGTCCTGCAGGAAGCCAACGATTAACCCTGGCTTGATATCAAGGTCCCGGTAGAAAGTCTCTGCCGGGACCATTTCCTTTTGGAGCTGTCATGAACAACACCATCAGTTCTATACGACAAGAAAATTTGCCCACGGTCGGTCTGCTCGGATTGGGTGTCGGTCTTTCCGCCTATATCTCCTGCCAAGCCGGGGCCTTCGATCAGTCAACCTGCTGGATCGCTCTCGCCCTGTTGGTTGCCGGAATCCTACAGATTTTTTCCGGTCTGCGTTATCAGCAGCAGGGGCGTAGTCACGCCGCGGGGACTTTTCTGCCGTTCGGAATCTTCTGGCTGTCGATCATCGGCTACCAGATTTTTCCCAAACTGGGTGTCGGTCAGTCTCCAAATGCAATCGCCATGTTTTCCTACCTGAGTCTCTGGGCCCTGTTCGTCGCCATCATTTTTCTAGCCAGTTTCAGACAGAACGTTGCCGTGTTATGGCTTTACGGCAGCATGATGATGAGCCTTCTGGCGCTGGCTGCGGATCAGCTCAGGGCTGATCATATCTTTTTGATTATCGGCTGTATTGGCGGCTTTATGGCGGCGTTTTTCGCACTTTATATCTGCCTGGCTCAGTTCAGCCAGGATTGTCTGGGGCGCAGGATTTTACCTCTGGGGAGAAGTCTTGACCCTCCCGAATAGAAGGCGGATGCAAAAAAAACTTCAATTGTTTTCGGGATTGTTGTAATTATATTGTAAAACAACGTTTGTCTGCTACAAAGGTTGGGAGAGATGAATCTGAGTCAACAAATGACATTATTGGGCCTGGTCGCTCTGGTTTATTACGGTGTCCTGCTTGCATCTGGCGTCGTCAGTATCGATGCGATGCCCCAATTTGTTGTTTCAGCTGTCCTTTTCCTCTCGTCAGGGCGATTGATGCGCCGCGCCTTGCCTAAACAATCCGAGGAGGAAAGTGCCGAAGGTGGTGATGAAAAACCGCGCAAAGAACCCAATTGGGCATTGCGAACCCAGATATTAAATTGGGTCATGGCAACCTTGATCATTTCTGTTCTGGGCCTGTGGGTCATGAAGCCAGTGGGTGTTTCATTTTTCGAGATGTTGCCGTTCAAATAGTTCAGTCTTCCAGGTTTTCAATTCAACATATCTTCCTTACGCAGACCGTACTTTTTTAATTTACGGTAGATCGTTGCCATGTTCATGTTGGCCTTTCTGGCTGCTTCTTCAATATTTCCATCGACAGAGATGAGTAAATGGCGCAAATAATCGATTTCAAACATAGCGAGAGCGTCATTGTAATCAGCCTTTTTTTCGGTCAACGGTTCTGTTTCTATAAACTGGGACAAGGTTGCCAGGCTGATCTGCTGTTCTGTTTCAATGGTCATGCAGGCTTCAATGACGTTCTTCAGCTGGCGAATATTCCCCGGCCAGGAATATTCAGTGGCAGCCCTTTGTGCTTCAGCTGAAAGTCCAGAGATAGCCGTCTTGAACTTTTTATTTTGCTGGGCAATAAAATGCGCCGCCAGAAGGACGATATCAGGTTTTCTCTGACGCAATGGCGGTAGGTGTAAATTGATGACGTTGAGGCGGTAAAAGAGATCTTCGCGGAAAGTCCCTTTTTCCACTTCTTTTTCTAACTCAGAGTTCGTCGCCGAGATCAACCTGACATCGACTTTTGTTGAGCTGGTGTCTCCAACCCGCCTGAATTCCTGCTCCTGAAGAAACCGCAGGAGCGTCTTTTGAATATTCAGAGGCAGATTGCCGATTTCGTCCAGGAAGAGAGTCCCTCCGTCAGCGGCTTTCAATAAACCATCTTTGTCGCTATCGGCACCGGTGAAAGCGCCTTTCTTGTGGCCAAAAAGTTCACTTTCCATCACCGATTCCGGGATCGCTCCGCAATTGATCGCGATAAAAGGCTTTTCTTTGCGTGGAGAATTGTAGTGGATTGCCTGGGCGATCAACTCTTTTCCACTTCCCGACTCTCCGGTAATCAGGGCAGAGGTGTCGCGCACCGCAACCTTTTCAACTTTATCAAGCAACTGCTGCAGGATTTGGGAGGTGCCGATGATGTTGTCAAAGTTGAATTTCCCCGCCAGTTTTTGGCGCAGTTGCTGGTTTTCGCTTTTCAGCTGATTGTGGTTCAGGGCATTGCGGACCCTGAATAAAAGCTCATCCGGTTCAAATGGCTTTGTCAACATGTCGTAAGCCCCTTTACGTAATGCCTGGATCGACATCTCAACCGTTGCAAAGGCGGTAATCATAATGACCGGAATCGTTGGCTCTGCCGCTTTAATTTTTTGTAAAACCTCTAATCCGTCAATCCCGGGCATCTTGATGTCGCTGATGACGAGATCCCAGGTTTCCGGGCAAAAATTGGCGACCGCCTCCAGAGGATCGGTAAAAGTTCTTACGGCATGACCATCGTCCAATAAAACGGCAGACATCATGCGACAGAGACCTTCTTCGTTATCGATAATCATAATTTTTGCAGCGGCCATGTTTTTTCCTTAAGTGAACCTTCAATCAATAACGGATCACAGAACCTAGCTAATATTCTTCTCGCACCAGGGGCAACCGGATACTGACGGTTGTTCCCTTGCCTATCTCAGAATCGATAAAAATTTCACCCTGATGCATATCAATGATCTGCTTAGTGATAGCCAGGCCTAAACCGGTTCCGCGAGCTTTGGTGGTAAAGAAAGGCTCAAAAATCTTTTCCAGATTTTCATCGCTGATTCCTGCGCCATGATCACTAAAATCAATGCGGACATAGCGTTCATCTTCGAGGCTTGTTCTGACATCAATTTCCCCCTTGGCTGGGGTTGCGGAGCCAGCATTCAGCAGCAGATTGATGGCAACCTGCCGCAGTTGGTCGGCATCAGCTGAGATCATTGGAATCTCATCTGAAAAGCTCTGTAAAATTTTCACATGATAGAGGTCGGTGTGATTCCGGGCAAAATCAATGATTTGACGTAACAGGCGATTAATATTGACTGGTTCCATTATTGGTTTGGGCGTGCGTGAATAACTGAGGAGATCCTGAACAATTTTTTTACAGCGCTTACTTTCCCTTTTGATTTCATGGATAAAGGTGAAATTAGGATCATCCTCAGAAATTTTTTTCTCAAGATAGCCTGCATAACCGAGGATGACGCCAAGCGGATTGTTGATTTCGTGAGCCACCCCTGAGGACAGAACGCCAAGAGAAGCCATCTTTCCCTGTTGCGCTAAGGCGGCTTCAAGCTCTTTATTTTTACGCAGCATCCGGGTCATGCGATTGAAGGCAATAGCCAGTTCGCCCAATTCATCACGACTGTCTACGCTTATCTGTTGGTCCAGGCGGCCACGTTTAACTTGACGAATCACGACCATCATTTTTTCAATCGGGTCAGTGAGGAATTTTGCCGCAAGGAAGACCATGGACGCGGCAAGAAGTCCCATTACCAGAGGCAAGAACAGTACGTGCAAGGCAATGCGCCATTTTATGTCAGTCGCTGGTTGGTAAAATTCATCCTCGTAGCTACCAACGGCAACAATCCAATCCCAGGGTTCAAAATAACGATAGCGGACAATTTTCATGCGCGCTTTTGAATCACCAATATTGTGCCAGGGATAACGAATCCAACCGTTTTTCTGAGTGATCATTTCAGCGATAAAAGCATGGCCATCGGTGTCGGTGGCAGAATAAATGTTCTGCCCCTCAGCATCAGGGTGAATCGTCAGTGTGCCGTCAGTGCTCATACAGTAGATGTATCCGGACTGCCCAACTTTTTTGCCTTTTATCTGATCGTGTAGCGTTGCTAAAGCTTTATTTTCAAAGTCCGGGTCTGCATAAGTTTCATCAAGATAGCCTCCGGCAGCGACAATCCAGTCCCATTGAGGGCAATAGCGGAAGGCCACAATTTTATTTCGTGGGCGAACATCTCCCGGCAATTCATTGGTCCAGGGATAAATCGCGTAAAGCACTTCTCCTGGTTCAGACTGAAGTGCCCGATCAATCAATTCACGGATGAAAAAGCGCCCTGATTCATCCTGAACCTGCATTATATTTTCACCCTCTCGGGCAGGATGAACTCTGAGTATACCCTGCCCGGAAATGGCATATAAGTAGCCACTGCGGCCAATACTGACCTCTTTAAAACTGTTGCGGACAGCTTGCTGGGCGGTTTTCAGATCGATGCGACCAGAGGCTATCTGGCGCTGTTGTTCATTGATCAGGCTGTAGGCCAGAGCAACTAGGGACTTCATTTCCTGGCGAACAATCTTTTTTTTGTCTTCACGGTAAACTTCAAACTGGCGGTGATGGCCATCGAGTAAATCAAGGGTGAAACTGGCCATATGATCAAGGTCGGCTTTACTGGTGGCGGTTAACCCTTCATAAGCCTGCTCGGTGGCCACGTAACCGATGATGCCACCGAGAAGAAAAATCGGGACAATAACAAGTGGCAGGATAACCACTAGCATTTTCCAGCGGATTTTAAGATTTTTAAAGAATGTGAGGGGTGTGCGCAGCATGTTTCCTCACAGGAAAGGTGAGAAGCAGATAAAAGATATGGAACTTTATATCATGGACTCGATAGGTGGGAAAGACTTCAGTTCAGCCTGGAGCGGACTTCTCTGGTGCCTGAAAAAAAAACGAGATATTAAATCAGAATACTTTTGCTAAAAATAATCAGTTTCGGACTGCTTCATAGCAGCCCCTGTTCTAGCGCATTTTCCCGGGCTGCCTGGCGCAATCCGTCACTGATGCTGGGGTAGACATGCACGGTTGTGGTCAGGTCAACAACCGTCAACCCAAAGCGGACTGCCAGGGTTGCTTCATGGATAATATCCGCAGCGCGCGGGCAGAGCATCTGCACCCCCAGCACTTTCCCGCTGCCTTTTTCCGCGGTCAGCAGAACACCACCGAGCAGTTCTCCCATGACATGAGCTTTGGGGACATGGGTGAGTTTCTGGTAGGTTGTGACAACCTTATGGCCCTGGGCTTCAGCCTGTTTGTTGGTCAAACCAACAGTCGCAAATTCCGGATCAACAAAAACAGCCATTGGTGAAAAACGGTGATCAATAGTGAATTTCCCCTCAGGGTAAAGCATGTTTCTGACGGCGATCTGGGCTTCTCTGGCGCCGGCGTGGGCGATGAGTGGC
>JAPHSA010000131.1 GCA_026193235.1 Deltaproteobacteria bacterium
CCAGCAGGTTCATCAGACCCTGATTTTTCAGAATTGCCCCAACCCCCCTGCCAAAGGTGGAAAGCCCTTTGCGCTGAGCAATTTCCCGGCGGGTAGCAGCAACAATATCCTCGGTATGAACCTTATTAGGACACTGGGCATAACAACTGCCGCAAAGCAGACACTGGGACATATCGAGGAGAAACTTTCCCTCGAGCTCGACATCGCCTTTGAGCAATGAATCCGCCAGAGCAATTTTCCCCCGTGCAACGCGCCCTTCATGCTTTTCAGCACCAAAAGCCGGACAGTAGGCCCGACATCCACCGCACTTGACGCACTGATCTATTTCGTCACGGTAATCTTCTAATGTCTTCAGCTTAGCCATTTAAAGTTTAAACCTTTGAAATTGCCCCCCAGACACCAGGGTCTTCAAGAAAGTCAAAAGCATTTTAACGCAGAGGCGGAGAGCGAGAGAGAAGAAAAAGAAGTTTTAAGTGTTAAAACCATAAAAACAGTTTTTGTTTTTCTCTGCCATCTCAGCGCTCTTTGCGTCTCTCCGTTAAAAAGCTTTTCCTCGAGCTCCCGGCGTCCTGGTGGCTAGTGGGTTTTAACGTCACTCGGGAAAATCTTCCCGGGATTCAAAATATTATTCGGATCGAGTGCTCGCTTGATTGTCTTCATGTAGTCAACCACATTGGCCGACAATTCCATATCTAGAAACGGTGCTTTCATAATCCCAACACCATGTTCTCCACTCATGGTTCCACCCAACTCAAGCGCTCCTTCAAAAACCTCAAAAACTGCTTTTTCAGCTTTTTCATGATCACCTGGTACCCTCTCATCAACCATAATATTGACATGGATATTGCCGTCCCCGGCATGACCATAATTAACAATCGGGATTTGGTAGTGGTCGGAAATTCGTTCAATTTTACGGATCATTTCAGGCACCTTAGAGCGTGGCACGCAGATATCTTCGTTAAACTTATCGGGATTGACCTGGCGCAAAGAAGCCGAAATAGAGCGGCGAATTTGCCAGAGAGCTTCACTTTCAGCCGGGGTCTCAGCAACTCTGACCTCAACAACACCAAGAGGCTGAACAATAGCGGAAATTTTTGCCACCTGCTTATCCAGAAATTCCCGGTCACCATCCACCTCAATCAATAAAACCGCCCGCGCCGCCTCAGGAACATCCAGATCCGTTGCCTGACGGATGCAATCAAGGGTTCGGGCATCAAGGAATTCCAATGTCGTCGGAATAATTTTCCCGCGGATGATCGCCGAAACCGCCTGAGCCGCGCCATCGATAGAATCAAACAGCACCAGCATGGTCTTTTTTGCTTCCGGTAGCGGCAGCAGCTTGACAATAATTTTGGTGATAATTGCCAGGGTTCCCTCACTGCCACAGATCAACTTGGTCAGATCATAACCGACCACACCTTTCATGGTCGGCCCGCCGGTCTTGATAATATCCCCGGTTGGCGTAACAATTTCCAGCCCGATAATGTAGTCCTTGGTCACACCGTATTTGACACAGCGTGGGCCACCGGCACATTCGGCCACGTTTCCACCCATGGTTGAAACCTTGAGGGATGCCGGGTCTGGCGGATAAAAAAGACCGACTTTCTCCACCGCTTTCTGAAAGTCCTCAGTCACCACACCGGGTTCAATCCGCGCCACCAGGTTTTCTTCATCAATCTCAAGGATGTTGTCGAAGCGGGTCAAACCGAGAACAATGCCACCAGCAGTCGGAACGCTCCCACCGGTAAACCCGGTGCCTGCCCCGCGGGGGAACACCGGGATCTTCTCTTCGTTAGCCAGTTTCATGATCCGGCTGATTTCTTCAACTGTCCCTGGATGGACAACAACATCTGGAAGAAATTGGCGCTGAGTTGCATCATAGGAATAGCAAATCAAATCGGCCTTGTCGGTTAAAACATGATCCTTGCCGCTGATCTGCTGGAGAGTTGTAATGATATGTTTGTCGAGCATTGCGGTATTGTCCTTTGAAAAAAGTCTAGCAATAATTGCCACCAAGGCGCCAAGAAAATCAACGTCATGGGTTTTAACGCAGAGGCACTGAGGGCGGAGAGGTCGCAAAGAAGTTTTGGAAAACCGGTATTATTGTTTTTAAACTTTAAAGATGTTTTTTTCTGGATTTTGATTCTCTCTGCCACTCTCCGTCTCTGCGTTAAGATTTTAGATTCTCTTGGTGCCTTGGTGGCGAAATAATATTTTGTGATTTCTGTTAATTTATACCGCCATTCTCCAATAAATAACCAAAAAAGTCTACTTTTTGCCAAACCAGCCACTTTTTTCAGCAAAGGCCTCTACCCGGTTCCGGCCTTTCTTTTTGGCCATATACATAGCCTTATCGGCGCGTTCAATCAACTCAGACTTTTTAATCGGCGTTGCTTTACCATCCAGCACCGCAACGCCAAAACTGCTGGTGACCCGGTAATTATCCCCATCATAATTGAAGGGATGCTGTTCAATCGCAGAACGAATCTTTTCGGCCACAGTCAAGGCATCGGCCTCCCCTGTTTCGGGCAAGATAAAGACAAACTCCTCCCCGCCGTAGCGGGCCATCAGATCATATTCGCGGATCAACTCAGTACAGAGCTGCGCCACTTCTTTCAGAACGTAGTCACCGGCCTGGTGACCATAAAAATCATTGAATTTTTTGAAATTGTCAATATCAGTCAAAATCAGGCTTAGCGGGTTTTCCAAACGCACAGCCCTGCTGATCTCTTTATCGAGAAATTCCTGAAAGTAGCGATGATTGTAAATTTCCGTCAACCCGTCCAGATTGGCAATCCCTTCAAGATAGACATTTTTGTCTTCCAGCTCAGTGGTCAGCTTTTCCAGCTGCATCTTTGCTTCGACCAGCTCGCGATTCATCTGTTCATAGCTCATATTGAGCAAACTGAGCTCAATATTCGCTTTTTGTAACAACTCTGGAATGGAAGCCGTCCCGGCAATATTCAAACCAAAATATTTCGCGGCTTTTGCTACCTCGACGTTCGCCTGTTCAAGAATCTCATCAATACCCCGGGCCTCCAGCTTGAACATCTTCTTGGCGCGCTCACGGAAGGGGGCATGGTAATCGATCGGGTTCCCCGAATACATGATGTTGGCCAGCAGCGCCGCCAGATGCACCACGCGTATTTCTGTCTTCAGTTCTGCATCAGCACCCGTATAGCTCTCAGGATCGTGATGGTAGGCAATCGGGACAGCCAGACTATCGGGGAAATTCCAGCGTTTAGCGGCCTCACCACCAATGTAGGCGTGGTTGGCGCCTATCCGCTCATCTTCCAGTTCCAATAGACGCTTTTCACTGCCACCAGCTTCATCGAGTAGTTGATCATAAGTCTCCCGATAAGCGCAGGCCAGTATTAACTTCCCCAGGTTCTGTAACAGGCTGACGGTAAAGGCCTCTTCCGGATCCTGATCAGAAACCTTGGCCATAATCAGCTTGGAAGCAACAGCCGCCGCGAGAGATTCTTCCCAGAAGCGTTCATAGTTGAAGCCTGCCCCATGCTTGGGTCGCTCCATATTTAAAAATGAAAAGGACAGCACCAGGCTGCGCACCGCGTTGGTTCCCAGAATAGCAACGGCCTGCTGGATGGTGCCGACCTCGTTAGGGAAATTATAAAAGGAGGAGTTGACCACCTTGAGTATCTTGATCGACAGGGACATATCCTGGGCAATCAGCTTGGTGATATCGTATATAGTTGTCTCTTCTTTGCCAGTAATATTGATCAACGTCGACGCAACGGTCGACAACGTTGGCAACGCACCGGTTTCGATGACCTTTTGCAGAACCTCTTCTTTTGTCGGCATCTTTTTCCTCACATCATTCAATTTACTTGCCACTAAGGCACCAAGGACCAGGAACAGCTTTTTAACGCAGAGCCGCAGAGGTGTAGAGAGTTAAAACCCCTGATTGTCTTCTAGTCTAAACCTTCTCGCAGCCACCAAGGCGCCAAGTTCACCAAGAAAGGCCTTTTGACGCTGAGCCGCTGAGAGCAATCTGTTTTTTGCCTTTCACC